>NZ_JBFTPJ010000155.1:0-11307 GCF_056398445.1 Variovorax sp. 01T439_2 | reverse complement strand
GCTCTACACCACGGGCATCGAAGGCCTGTCGTGGCTTGCCGTGTGGGCCCGCACCGACGAGGCCGCGCCGCGCACCGGCGTGTTCCTGGTGCCGCGCAATGCGCCCGGCGTGCGCGTGATCGCAAGCTGGGACCACCTGGGCCTGCGCGCTTCGGGCAGCCACGAGGTGGTGTTCGAGAACGTGGCGATCGAACTCGACCACGCGGTCGACCTGCGCGCCCCGGCCGACTGGGCGCCCGATGCCGGCAGCCAGACCGACATCGACGCCCACGCCGCGCAGCAGGCCTGGATGACGGTGCTGCTCGGCAGCCTCTACGACGCGGTGGCGCAGGCCGCGCACGGCTGGCTCGCGGACTTCCTGAACCATCGTGCGCCCGGCAGCCTGGGCGCGCCGCTCGCGAGCCTTGCGCGCGTGCAGGAGCATGTGGGAGAGATCGAAGCACTGCTTCGCACCAACCGCGTACTGCTCGACGATGCCACCCATGCCGTCGACGAAGGCCGCGCGCAATCGGCCACCGACAGCGGCCTGCTCAAGTACACGGTGACGGGCAACGCCATCCGCGCGGTCGAACTCGCGCTGCAACTCAGCGGCAACCACGGCCTCGCGCGGCAGAACCCGCTGGAGCGGCACTACCGCGACGTGCTGTGCAGCCGCATCCACACGCCGCAGAACGACGCGATCCTGGTCGCGGCGGGCAAGCGCGCGCTGCTGTCCTCCGGAGCCGCCGCATGACCGATTTGCTGTTCTCGAAAGCCTCGCGCCGCAGCTGGCTCAAGCAGGGCGCGGCGCTCTCGCTCGCAGCCGCCGCGCCGCTGCGCGCATGGGCCCAGCCGCAAGCCACGCTGGTGCTCGGCGACCAGGCCGGCGGCCTGCGCGCGCTGTTCGAAGCCTCGAAGGCCCTCGACGGTGCGCCCTTCGCCTACCGCTGGGCCAACTTCCAGGGCGCGGCGCCGCTGTTCGAGGCGCAGCGCAGCGCGGCCGTCGACACCGCGGTGGCCGGCGACCTGCCGGTGCTGGCGGCAGCGGTCGGCCGGACGCCGCTGAAGATCGTCGCCACGCGCGTCGGCAAGGCCGATGCGCTGGGCATCGTGGTGCAGCCCGATTCGCCACTGCGCAAGGTGGCCGACCTGCGCGGCAAGACGGTGATCGTGTCGTCCGCGCGCGGCAGCATCTCGCAATACCAGCTCTACGGCGCGCTCGAGGAAGCCGGCGTGCGGCGCGACGAGGTCACGGTGAAGTTCGTGCTGCCGACCGATGCGGCCGCGGCCTTCGCGTCGAAGCAGATCGACGCCTGGGCCGTCTTCGACCCCTACTACACGATCGCGTTGCAGCAGGGCGGGCGCATCCTGCGCGACGGGCGCGGCATCAACACGGCGCTGGGCTTCATCACCGCGAGCGAGCCCTCGCTGGCCGATCCCGCCAAGCGCGCCGCCATCGTGCAGTTTCTGGACCGGCTGGCACGCGCGGGCGAATGGGCGCTGGCCAATCCCGAGGCCTATGCGCAGGCCTACAGCCAGCTCACGCGGCTGCCGATCGAATCGGCCCGCATCATCACGGCGCGCGYCTCGGTCACGGGCCGGCCGGTGTCCGAAGCCGACATTGCCGCACTGCAGACAGTGGCCGACCGCTCGGCGCGCGACGGCATCCTGCCGCTGCGCGTGGACGTGCGCGCCATCACCGATGCGCAGCTCTGGAAACGTCCCGCGTGAGCCGCGCGTTTGACGCCATCGCACCGCTGCRCGAATTCGTCGTCACCTTCGGCCGCCTGCTCGACAGCAGCCCCGGCGAGCCGCGCATTCTTTCCGAAGGCGGCGCGCTGCTCCGCCGGCTGGTGGCGCAGGACGACTGGCTGCCCGATGCCTTTGCCCAACCCGATCCGGCGCGCTACCAGCAGTTCCTGCTGCATGCCGACAGCACCGAACGCTTTTCGGTCGTGAGCTTTGTCTGGGGACCGGGACAGGCGACGCCGGTGCACGACCACACGGTGTGGGGCCTGATCGGCATGCTGCGCGGCGCCGAATACAGCCAGGCGTATGCAGTCGGCCCCGATGGCCTGGCGCGACCGCAAGGCGAGACGGTACGGCTTGATGCCGGCGACGTGGAGGCCGTGTCGCCCACCGTGGGCGACCTGCATCGCGTGCACAACGCGCATGCAGACCGCGTGTCGATCAGCATCCACGTGTACGGCGCCAACATCGGGGCCGTGCAGCGGCATACTTACCCGGCTGAGGGCGCACGCAAGCCCTTTGTCTCGGGCTACTCCAACACGCTGCTTCCCAACCTGTGGGACCGCAGCGCCGAACTCAGATCGACCACGACATCCGCATGACGACCACCGCCTTCCCCCTGCTGCCCTCCGCCGCCGTGCGCGCGCGCCTGCTCGCGCGCGAGGAAACCGCGCTGCTCGACGTGCGCGAGGAAGACCCCTTCGCGCAGGAGCATCCGCTGTGGGCCGCCAACCTGCCGCTCTCGCGCATCGAGATCGAGGCCTGGCGGCGCATTCCTCGGCGCGACACCTTCATCGTGCTGTACGGCACGCACAACGGCACCGACCTGGCGCCGCTCGCCGCGCGCACGCTGGCCGCGCTGGGCTATGTGAACCTGCACCGGCTCGAAGGCGGCCTCGAAGGCTGGCGCGCGGCCGGCGGCGAGCTGTTCCGCGACGTGAACGTGCCGAGCAAGTCCTTCGGCGAACTGGTCGAGCACGAGCGGCACACGCCCTCGCTCTCGGCGCCCGAGGTGAAGGCGCTGGTCGACGGCAAGGCCAATGTGGTGGTGCTCGACGCGCGCCGCTTCGACGAATACCGCACCATGAGCATTCCATCGGCCACCAGCGTGCCCGGCGCGGAGCTGGTGCTGCGCGTGCGCGAGCTGGCACCCGATCCGACCACGCAGGTGATCGTCAATTGCGCGGGCCGCACGCGCAGCATCATCGGCACGCAGTCGCTGGTGAACGCGGGCATTCCGAACCCGGTGGCGGCGCTGCGCAACGGCACCATCGGCTGGAAGCTCGCGGGGCAGGTGCTCGACCACGGCGCGGACCGGAAGGCGCCGGCCGCGGTGTCGGGCAGCTGGTGCAGGAAACCGATCACCAGGTGCCGGTGCGCGGCGCACGCATCGTGCTGGCCGACGACGACGGCGTGCGGGCGTCGATGAGCGCGTCCTGGCTCGCGCAGATGGGGTGGGAGGTCTACGTGCCCGACACGGTGCCGCCCGCCTCGGCCTTCACCGAGACGGCTGCGCCGCCGCCCGCCTACCCGCCCGCCGCGGCCGCCGTGGCGGAGATCTCGCCCGCGGAGCTGGCGGCCTTGCTGAAGCAGCAGATCGGCACCGCGGTGATCGACGTGACCACCAGCGCCAATTACGTGAAGCGCCACATCCCGGGTGCCTGGTACGCCATCCGCGCGCAGCTCGCGGGTGCGATCGACGCGGCCATTCCCGCATCGCAACGCTATGTGCTGACCTGCGGCAGCAGCCTGCTCGCACGTTACGCCGCGGCCGACCTGCGCCTGCTGCTCGATGCGCGCGGCCAGCGCGACGTGGAAGTTCTGGTGCTGGCCGGCGGCAACGCGGCATGGTTTGCGGCAGGCCTGGAGGCGGAAACCGGCGAGACGCGGCTTGCGACGCCGCGCACCGACCGCTACCGCAGGCCCTACGAAGGCACCGATGCACCGGCGGAGGCCATGCAGGCCTACCTGGACTGGGAATACGGCTTGGTCGCGCAGCTGGCGCGCGACGGCACGCACCATTTCCACGTGATCTGAGGCGCGGTGCGACGGCCGGCTTGCAACCGGCCGGTCACATTATTTCGCGGGGGTAAAGGAGGTCATCCGCCGTTCGCGCGGGGCGTTTTCTGGGAATACCCATCACAACTCGTCCCAGGAGCATCGCCATGAGACTGCCTGTTCTCGCCCTCTCGGCCGCCGCGCTGGCGGCCACCCTGACCGGCTGCGTGGTCGCGCCGGCGCAACCTGTCTACACGGCGCCACCGGGCGTCGCCTACGTGGCCCCGACCTATGTGTCGCCGGGCGTGGGTTTCGTCTGGAACTACCATCCGCGCTACGGCTATGGCTGGTACCACCCGCGCTACGGCTGGCACCGCGGATGGAGGTGAGCCCCGGGCGGGGCCTCAGCTGGTTTCGGCGCTCTTGAAGAGGGCCGCGACCTTGCGCTTGGTCTTGATGTTGCTCGAGATGCCGCGTGAAGGTGCTGCCTTGGCGGCGGCTTCCCAGGCCGGCGTGGCGTCGGCCTGGCCCGGTTCGTAGGGCTTGTCGAAGAACGGATCGCGCGGCGCGGAAGGTGCGCGGTGCGGGCGTCCGCCGCCGCGCCGGGCTTCGGTCTCGCGGCGCTCGCGCGGCTGGTCGAGCACGTCGCGCGCATCGCCGGCTTCGCCTTCTTCGCGCCAGTGGCGGCGTCCGTCGTTGATGCGGCCGCGCGGGCGGTCTTCCTCGAACTCGACCGGTTCGAGCTCGATCTTCTTCTTGATCAGCTTCTCGATGTCGGCCACCAGGCGCGCGTCGTTGCCGCCGCTCGCAAAGCTCACGGCCAGGCCCGAGGCGCCGGCGCGGCCCGTGCGGCCGATGCGGTGCACGTAGTCTTCGGCGTTGAACGGAATGTCGAAGTTGAAGACCGCAGGCACGTCCTTGATGTCGAGGCCGCGGGCCGCGACGTCGGTGCACACCAGCAGGTCGACCTCGCCGGCCTTGAACGAGGCGAGCGCCTTCAGGCGTTCATCCTGGCTCTTGTCGCCGTGCAGCGCGGTGGTGCGAAGGCCGTCGCGCTCGAGCGAACGCGCCAGGCGCGCACAGCCGAGCTTGCTGTTGACGAACACGAAGGCCTGCGTGATGCCGCGCTGCTTCACGATCTGCTTGAGCGCGCGGCGCTTGTCGTCGTCGGTCACGCTGTAGAAGTGCTGCTCGACGGTGGAGGCCGTTTCGTTCGGCCGCGCCACCTCGATGGTGACCGGGTTCTGCAGGTAGCTGCCAGCAAGCCGCTTGATCTCGGGCGAGAAGGTGGCCGAAAACAAGAGCGTGGTGCGCTGCTTGGGCAGGTAGCTCAGGATGCGCTGCAGGTCGGGCAGGAAGCCGATGTCCAGCATGCGGTCGGCCTCGTCGAGCACCACGTACTCCACCTGGTTGAGCACCGCGTTCTTGGCCTCGATGTGATCGAGCAGCCGGCCCGGCGTGGCCACCAGCACTTCGACGCCCTTCTTGAGCTCGAGCGTCTGAGGCTTCATGTCGATGCCGCCGAATACCACCGTGCTGCGCAGGTTGGTGTACTTGGCGTACAGCTTGACCTGCTGGGCCACCTGGTCGGCCAGTTCGCGCGTGGGCAACAGCACCAGCGCACGCACCGGATGCCGCGCGGGCGAGGTGGAGGCGTTCTCGTGCTTGAGCATGCGCTGCAGCAGCGGCAGCGAGAACGCCGCGGTCTTGCCGGTGCCGGTCTGCGCGGCCCCCATCACGTCCTGCCCCGAAAGCACGACCGGAATGGCCTGTTCCTGGATGGGAGTCATGGTCTCGTAGCCCATTTCGGCTACGGCGCGCGCCAGCGGTTCCGCCAGCGATAGATTGGAGAAGGAGCTTGTCATTAAGCCCTCTATTGTCGCACTGCCGCAAAAAATGGCAGTGACAGCGGCGCGACAAACTCCGCGCCGGCTGTATTGCTACTTATTTCATAGCAACAAACTCAGTGCCTGCACGGCCTTTCCGGCATCAATGCTCAAAGATTGCGTGCATTGAAGGTGTCGCAGGACTTGACATCGCCGCTTTGGTAGCCCGCGCCGAACCAGCGCTGGCGCTGCGCGCTCGATCCGTGGGTGAAGCTGTCGGGCACCACGGCGCGGCCCGCGGAACGCTGCAGCGCGTCGTCGCCGATCTTCTGCGCGGCGTTCATCGCGGCTTCGATGTCGCCCGGGTCGAGCCACTTCTTCGACTCCTGCGAATGGTGCGCCCAGATGCCGGCAAAGCAGTCGGCCTGCAACTCGACGCGAACGCTCAGCGCGTTGTTCTGCGACTGGCTCAGGCGCCCGCGCATGCCGTCGACCTTGGCGGTCACGCCGAGCTCGTCCTGCACGTGGTGGCCGACCTCGTGCGCGATGACGTAGGCCTGCGCGAATTCACCGGGCGCGCCGAGCTGGTTCTTGAGCGTGTCGTAGAAGGCGAGGTCGATGTAGACCTTCTTGTCGCCGGGGCAGTAGAACGGCCCCATGGCCGCCTGGCCGGTCCCGCATGCCGTGGGCGTGGCGCCGCGGAACAGCACGAGCCGCGGCGGCTGGTAGCTGCCGCCGTTCTGCCGGAAGATGCCGCTCCACACCACCTCGGTGTTGCGCAGCACGGTCGAGACGAAGGCCGCTTCGCGGTCGTTCGAGGGCGGCTTGGGCGCAGGGCCTTGCTGTTGCTGCACCTGCACCTGTTCGCCACCGCCGCCGCTCAGCAGGCTGAGCACGGTCAGCGGATTGATGCCGAAGATCCAGCCTGCGATCAGCGCCACGGCAATGGTGCCGATGCCGATGCTGCGCCCGCCGATGAAGCCGCCGCCACCGCCGCCGTCTTCACCGCGGCGGTCTTCCACGTTCTCGGATTGTTCGTTGCCTTCCCATCTCATCGCAGTCTCCTTGCCGGCCTTGCAGGGTTTTGCCGGATCGCCTCTGGATGGTACTTGGCCCGGCCGCCGGCTGCGTAACCGGCGGTCAGAATGCGCGGATCAGGTCTTGGGCAGCGTGACGCCGCGCTGTCCCTGGTATTTGCCGCCGCGGTCCTTGTAGCTGGTTTCGCAGACTTCGTCGCTCTCGAAGAACAGCACCTGCGCGCAGCCCTCGCCCGCATAGATCTTGGCGGGCAGCGGCGTGGTGTTGCTGAATTCGAGCGTCACGTAGCCTTCCCATTCGGGCTCGAAGGGCGTCACGTTGACGATGATGCCGCAGCGCGCATAGGTGCTCTTGCCCAGGCAGATGGTGAGCACGTTGCGCGGGATGCGGAAGTACTCGACCGTACGCGCCAGCGCGAAGCTGTTGGGCGGGATGATGCAGTAGTCGCCGTGCATGTCGACGAAGCTCTTCTCGTCGAAGTTCTTCGGGTCGACCACGGTGCTGTGGATGTTGGTGAAAACCTTGAATTCAGGCGCGCACCGGATGTCGTAGCCGTAGCTCGAAGTGCCATAGCTGATGATCTTGTGGCCGGCGGCCTCGCGCACCTGGCCGGGCTCGAAGGGCTCGATCATGCCGTTCTGCTCGGCCATGCGCCGGATCCATTTGTCGCTCTTGATGCTCATATGCGGTCGCTGATGCTGCTGCGGGGAGGAATGGCGCGAATTGTGGCATGCGCCATGCCCCGCCCCTCCCGGCTGCGGCTAACCCGCCTGCGAGATCACCGTGCGCTCGACCAGCCGGTCGTCGCCCAGCACGATCATCGCGAACAGCAGCTCCTCGAGGCTGTTCGCGCGCGCGGCCTTGCGGGCCAGCAGCGGCGTGGCCTGGGGGTTGAGCACGAGGAAGTCGGCCTCGCAGCCGGGCTGCAGGTTGCCGACCACGCCATCCAGCCCCAGCGCGCGCGCCGCGCCGCCGGTGTGGCGCCACCAGAGCTCGGAAGGCGCGATGCTCAGGCCGGCCTTGGTCTGGYCCTCGCGGCCCACGTAGTAGGCGGCCAGCATCGTGTGGAAGGGGCTGAAGCTGGTGCCGCCGCCCACGTCGCTGGCCAGGCCGTAGGGGTAGCCCACGCGGTCGGCCGCGCCAAAGTCGAAGAAGCCGCTGCCCAAAAACAGGTTGCTGGTCGGGCTCACGGCCGCGGCCGTCTTGGTGTCGCGCAGCAGCGCGCGGTCGGTGTCGTCCAGGTAGATGCAGTGCGCGTACACGGCACGCTCGCGCATCAGCCCGAAGCCGGCGTACACGTCGAGGTAGGAGCGCGCCTGGGGATAGAGCTCGCGCACCCACGCCACCTCGTCGCGGTTCTCGGCCACGTGCGACTGGATCCAGGTGTCGGGGTACTTCGCGGCCAACTCGCCCGCGCCGCGCATCTGGGCGTCGGTGCTCGCGGGCGCGAAGCGCGGGGTGATGGCGTAGCCCAGCCGGCCGGTGTTGTGCCACTTGCGGATCAGCGCCTCGGTTTCGATGAGGCTCTGCTCGGTTTCGTCGCGCACGCCGTCGGGCGAATGCCGGTCCTGCAGCACCTTGCCGCTGATCATGCGCAGGCCGCGGCGCTGGGCGCCCTCGAAGAACGCATCGACCGAGGCCACGTGCGAAGTCGCAAAGGCCAGCGCGGTGGTGACGCCGTTGCGCAGCAGTTCGCCGAAGAACACGTCGGCCACCTCGTTCGAATGCGCAGGGTCGGCAAACCTGGCTTCCGCCGGGAAGGTGTAGTTCTCGAGCCAGGGCAAGAGCCCCGGCGAGGGCGAACCGATGATGTCGGTCTGCGGAAAGTGGATGTGCATGTCCACGAAGCCCGGCGCGAGGATGCGGCCCGGCAGGTGCGTCAGCTCGGCATCGGGGTGGCGCGGCGACACGGCGGCATGGCTGCCGGCATCGAGCACGCGCTGGCGGCCGGCGCTGTCGGGCGCGACGACCAGCAGGCCGTCTTCATCGAAAACGGGCAGGCCGGCATCGTCGAATCGCAGGAGGGAGGCGCGGTAGGCTTTTTTCATCGTGGCTGCCGAGGGTAATCCAGGCCCGGGCCGCTGCAATTTCCATGTGCGTATGAGTGCTATACGGCAAAGCCACTCGGCGGGCGCCCGGCCGGTCAGCGCGTCACGCGCCCCTGCACGCCTTCCACCAGCCAGTTCATCTTCAGGATCTGCTCGTCGTTCAGCTGCGCACCCCTGGCGATGACGACGTGGCCCTCGTTGTCGCGCACATCGGCCGCCAACGCGCGGAAGGGCTGCAGCCTGCCTTCCGCGATGTCCTTCTGCCGCGCCAGCACTTCCTGCTGCACCGCCTTGGGCACCTTGCTGCCGAAGTCGCCGACGCGGATCATTCCTTCCTTCACGCCGCCCCACACGTTGCCGCTCTTCCAGCTGCCGTCGAGCACCGCGCGCGCACGCTCGGTGTAGTAGCCGCCCCACTGGTGCGTGACGGCGACGATCTGCGCGTCGGGCGCGATCTTGCGCATGTCGGAGTGGTAGGCCACGGCCAGCTTGCCGCGCTCCTGCGCCGCGGCCATGACCGCCGTGGAGCCGGTGTGGAAGGCGATGACGTCGGCGTTCTGGTTGAACAGCGCCATGGCCGCGTCGCGCTCCTTCGGCGGATCGAACCATTCGTTGAGCCACACCACGGCCACCTTGGCATGCGGGTTCACCGAGCGCATGCCGAGCGTGAAGGCGTTGATGCCCTGCAGCACCTCCGGAATCGGAAAGCCCGCCACGTAGCCGGCCACGTTCGTCTTGGTCATGCGGCCAGCCGCAATGCCCGCGAGGTAGCGGCCTTCGTAGTAGCGCGCATTGGCGGTGGCAACGTTGGGCGCGGTCTTGTAGCCGGTGATCGACTCGAACTTCACGCCGGGAAAATCGCGCGCCACCTTGAGCGTCGGCTCCATGTAGCCGAAGCTGGGCGTGAAGATCAGCCGGTGGCCCTGCTGCGCGAGATCGCGGATCACGCGCTCGGCGTCGGCGCCTTCGGGCACGTTCTCGACGAAGGTGGTGCTGACCTTGCCGCCGAGCGCCGCATCGACGGCCTTGCGGCCCTCTTCGTGCTGGCGCACCCAGCCGGCATCGGTGACCGGCGTGACGTAGACGAAGCCGATCTTCAGCGGCTCCTTGGAAGACTGCGGCTGCGAAAACGCGGGGGATAGAAAACAAGCGGCTGCCCACGCCAGAACGGCGCGGCCCGCGAGGTTTTTGTACATGGTGGTCCTCTACATGGCCCCGGAAACGACAAACCCCGCAACAGGCCGGGGCGCCTGATGCGGGGTCGGGATTTTAGTGCGGTGCTGYCGGCGCGCCGCGCGCAGGGCCTATTCGCTCAGCACCGCGCTGCGGTAGGCCGCGTCGGCCTTGATCTCGGCTTCGGAGAACGGCACCCTCTGCCACTGCCCCGCGCTGTAGGCGCGCGTGTAGTCGGCGTTGTGGGCCGAGGCCGGGTCGTCCGTCAGCGAGAACGTGAGGAAGGTATGCGCCTCCACGCCGCCTTCGGGGAAGCGCACGACCTGCATGTAGCTGTTGCCGTTCGGGTTGCCGTCCATCGTGTAGCCGCCCTTGTCGAGCCGGTTCTCCGAGCACGCGATGGTGAAGTAGCCCGGGCCGTGGCAGCCGCCGTAGAGCGGAATCTTCTGGCCGCCGCGCGTGGCGAACAGGTAGTCGCCGCGCTGCGCACCGAACGCGAAGCCGCTGGCTTCCACGCGTGCGATGGCCGCGCCGAAGGCCTGCTGCAGCGCGGCTTGCGCACCGGGCTTCAGGTCGCGCGGCGTGTGGATCGGGTCGCTCGCGCTGAAGGGCACGTTGTAGAGCGTGGCCGATGGCTGCAGTGCGGCGCGGCTCCAGAACTCGTCCCAGACGTGGGCGCCGCGCGCACCGGTCACGCCGGTGTTGTTCCAGGCCTGGAGCGCCGCGCAGGCGGGGCCGGTGTCCACATCGCGCCCGATGGCGGCGCCGCCTTGCGGGTCGGTTGCCACGTTGATGGTCGGCGCCGCGCACACCATGGCCAGCGCCTGGTCCTTGAACAGCTCGGCCGTCAACACACGGCTGTTAAGCACCATCTGCTTGACGGTGTCGGCGGTGGCCGCCTTGCCGGCGTAGTTGTCGGTGCCGTCGATCCGACCCTGCGCCAACAGGTTGCCCAGGCGCGTGCGGAAGCTCACGGCCTCCGTGCCGGCCGGACCCATGATGTCCGGGTAGCCGGTCATCGGCGCCTTCGGGTTCGCGAGYCAGTAGCTGTCGTTCGAATTCTCGACGTAGTCCTCGCGCAGCAGGCTCGGCATGCGGGAGGCGCCGAGCGCGCCCTTCTGGGCGGAATCGGCATCGGTCTGCCAGTCGCAGGCACTCCTGGAGCCATCGAAGACCGGCACGCGCGGCAGCGAAGCGCCGATCGCCGCACCCAGCAGCGTCGTGCAGCTCGCCACCTGGGCGGGCGACACATTGGGGACCGCGCCGATGTCGGCATACCAGGCCTTGGGCGCGCCGCGGCCCACGGCCACGGTGTTGACCCACGGAATGGCCGACTCCTCGCGCTGGATGGCGATGAACTCGTCGAGCGACTTCGCCTGGTTCCAGCGCAGCCAGTTGCGGAAGGTGCGGTAGTTCTCGCCGTTGATGTCGCGGATTGCGAAGGCCGTGGTCTGGCTCCATGCCAGCGCGGCGTTCAGCGGCGCCAGGTTGACCAT
>NZ_JBFTPJ010000154.1:0-8243 GCF_056398445.1 Variovorax sp. 01T439_2 | reverse complement strand
GCACCGGCGTGCGCGAGGCCGCCGCGCAGGCCACGCGCGACAGCATCCTGAAGTCGGCGACCAAGGTGTTCGCCAAGTACGGCTACGACGGCGGCAGCGTGGAGAAGATCTCCAAGGCCGCCAAGTCGTACGACCGCATGATCTACTACTACTTCGGCAGCAAGGAAGGCCTGTTCATCGCGGTGCTCGAAGGCATCTACAAGCGCATGGACGACGCCGAGGCCGCCATTGCGCTGGACGCCTCGCGGCCCGTGGAGGCGCTCACCGAAGTSATCCGCTTCGTGCTSGGCTACTACCGCAAGAACCCCGAGTTCGTSACGCTGCTGAACACCGAGAACCTGCACAAGGGCCGGCACATYTCGAAGTCGCTGCGGGCGCGCGAATACTCGTCGCGGGCGGTGGCGATCATTGCCGAGATCCTGGCCAGCGGCGCGGCCCAGGGCCTGTTCCGCCGCGACCTGAACGCGCGCGACATCTACCTGCTGATCGCGTCCACCGGTTACTTCTACACCTCGAACCGGCACACGCTCACGGCCTTCCTCGGCGAGCCGCTGGAGTCGCCCGAGGCGATCACGCATTGGGAAGACTTCGTGATCGAGACCGTGCTGCGCACCGTGCGCGCAGACGACATCCAGGAACAAGAGRACAACTCCCCACCCCACGACGAGGAAAAAATGACCCCCATCGCTCACGTTCGTTCGCGGCCCCCCAAGGGGGCGCAAGCCTCCCTTGGGGCGGCCCGGCGGGAGGCTTGACCAAATGGCAGAAATCGCAGCCGGCGCAAAGTCGGGCAAGGTCGTCATCAAGAACATAGGGCTGCTGCTCTCGGGCGACATCGACAAGCCCATCCTGGACGCCGACACCATCGTGGTGAACGACGGCCTGATCGTGGCGGTCGGCAAGGAAAAGGACTGCGACCTCGAAGGCGCGCAGACCGTCATCGACGCGAAGAAGACCTGCGTGGCGCCCGGCCTGATCGACAGCCACGTGCACCCGGTGTTCGGCGACTGGACGCCGCGCCAGGGGCAGATCGGCTGGATCGACTCCACCATGCACGGCGGCGTCACCACCATGATCTCGGCCGGCGAGGTGCACCTGCCCGGCCGGCCCAAGGACATCGTGGGCCTGAAGGCGCTGGCCATCACCGCGCAGCGCGCTTTCGACAACTTCCGCCCCGGCGGCGTGAAGGTGCTGGCCGGCGCGCCAGTGATCGAGAAGGGCATGGTCGAGAGCGACTTCAAGGAACTGGCCGAGGCCGGCGTGGGCCTGCTCGGCGAAGTGGGCCTGGGCTCGGTGAAGGCCGGCTACGAGGCCAAGGAGATGGTGGCCTGGGCGCGCAAGTACGGCATCCAGAGCACGATCCACACGGGCGGCCCGTCGATCCCGGGCTCGGGCCTGATCGACAAGGACGTGGTGCTGGAGGCCGACGCCGACATCATCGGCCACATCAACGGCGGCCACACCTCGCTGCCCGAGGCGCATGTGTGCGAGCTGTGCGAGAAGAGCTCGCGCGCGATCGAGATCGTGCACAACGGCAACGAGAAGGTGGCCATTGCCGCGGCCAAGGCCGCGCTCGAGCTCAAGTGCCCGCACCGCGTGATCCTCGGCACCGACGGGCCCGCGGGCTCGGGCGTGCAGCCGCTGGGCATCCTGCGCATGGTGGCCATGCTGTCGTCGATTGCAAACATCCCGGCCGAGCTGGTGTTCTGCTTTGCCACCGGCAACACGGCGAAGATCCGCAAGCTCAACTGCGGACTGGTCGAAGTGGGCCGCGACGCCGACTTCGTCTTCATGGACCGCGCGCAGCACTCGCCCGCGCCGGGCCTGCTCGAGAGCGTGCAGCTCGGCGACATCCCGGGCGTGGGCATGGTGATGATCGACGGCATCGTGCGCTGCGGCCGCAGCCGCAACACGCCGCCGGCGACCGAGATCCCGGTGGTGCTGCCGGCGGCGCACTGAGGCGCCTTCGGCTCAGGGGCTGCGCCGCGGCTTGAAGACGAGGTGCCGCGCGGCCAGGAAGTTGACCGCCATTCCCGCGCAGCTGCCGGCCGCAACGCCGAGCGCGGGCACCCACGGGCCTTCGAGCCAGTGCAGCACCAGCACATAGGCGCCGTAGTTGACGACCGCGCCGCCCAGCATGGTGACCAGGTAGCCGAGGTACTCGCGCACGATCGGCGTTGCCGCGCCCAGGGCGCGCCGCGCCGCGAAGGTGTAGCGCCGGTTCAGCGCCCAGGTGGTGGTGGCGGCCGCCAGGAAGGACAGCACGCGCGCGCCGTACCAGCCCAAAAGCGGCGCCGCAAGGTACAGCACGGCCACGTCGACCACCAGCCCGATGACCCCGACCACCGCAAACGCCAGGAACTCGCGGCCGGCCTTCATGGCTTGCGGCGGAACTGCCCGACGCCGGGTATCGCGAGGTAGCGCAGCCGCTTGGCTTCGCGGCGGGCAAGCCTAATGGCGTGCATCACGACGCCGCACACCATCGACAGCATGGCGGCCAGCATGGCGCCGGTCGCCAGCACCGCCGTGGGGAGCCGGGGCACCAGGCCGGTGTGCAGGTAGGTGAGCAGCAGCGGAATGGCCAGCGCGATCGCGCCCGCCGCGAGCACTGCCGCAAGGATCGAGAAGAACTGCAGCGGCCGCTCGCTGATGAACAGCTTGCAGATGGTCTTCAGGATGCGCCAGCCGTCGCGGTAGGTCGAGAGCTTGCTGTGCGAGCCTTCGGGCCGCGTGCTGTAGGCGGTGTCGAACTCGGCATGGGGCATGCGCAGCTCGAGCGCGTGCACCGTGAGCTCGGTCTCGATCTCGAAGCCCTGCGAGAGCGCCGGGAACGACTTGGCATAGCGGCGCGAGAACACGCGGTAGCCCGAGAGCATGTCGGTCAGGCCGCCGCCGAAGAGCTGYGCCACGGCGCCCGTGAGCAGCCGGTTGCCGAAGCGGTGGCCGGCGCGGTAGGTGAGCGCGTTCTGCCCATCGTCGACGCGGCAGCCCACCACCATGTCCAGGTTGCGCTCCACCAGCGCATCCACCAGCCGCGGCGCGCTGGCCACGTCGTAGGTGGCGTCGCCGTCGACCGTCACGTACACGTCGGCCTCGACGTCGGCGAACATGCGCCGCACGACGTTGCCCTTGCCCGGTGCGGCCACGTGCGTGACCGTGGCACCGCTCGCGCGTGCGATGGCGGCCGTGTCGTCGGTCGAGTTGTTGTCGAAGACGTGGATCTCGGCCTCGGGCAGCGCCGCGCGGAACTGCGCGACCACCTGCGCGATCGACAGCGCCTCGTTGTAGCAGGGGATCACCGCCGCGATGCGGATCGGGGCGCGGGCGGCGGCGCAGGGGTTGTCGTCGGTCATGGTGCGGTCGAGAGAATGCGGTAGACCCGGCCACCGTCTTTTTCGTACAGCAGGGCGAAATGTTCGTCGAAGCCGGGCCGCGTGGCCAGCGTGGGCACCATCGACGTCGGCATGACGATGGCCGTGAATCCCTTGGCGGCCAGCTTGCGCGCCATGTCGCCCGGAAGCAGCAGCAGGAAATCGCGGTAGCGCCACGGGCCGAGCGTATCGCCCCAGATCGGATTGGGCCCGTAGTAGATCGCCTCGTTCAGCGCGATCTGGTAGACGCGCCCGTCGGCATGCTGGCGCAGGTAGTCCATGGCGGCATAGCCCGGCACATGCTGGCGCAGGAAAGCCTCGCGGGTTTCGGGCGTGGGCGAGATCATCGCCATCTTGCCCGCGGTCTGGCGCAGCGACACCGCGGCCAGCGCGGCCAGCAGCAGCACGACGATCCAGTCGCCGGCAAGGGCCAGGCGTCCGGCGGATGCGGCGGCGGCAGGCGCGGCCTCCACCGGCCCGCCTTTGGCCCCGAAGACGCGGCGCACGCCCGCAGCGATCCCGCCGAACAGCACCTGCCAGCCGATGGCCGCCATCAGCGCGAGCAGCGGGAACGAGGCCGTGAGGTAGCGCGGATAGCGCGAGGTCAAGAGCCACACGGCCACCGAATAGAAGCAGAACCAGCCCGCGGCGCGCAGCGCGGCCGAGCGCTTCCACAGCAGGCTGAACGGTGCCAGGAACACGGCCCAGATCAGCGCGTTGGGCCGCGCCGCATGGTCGCGCACGTCGGCCACCTGCTGCACGTAGTCGGCCGGGATCCAGTCGGTGAAGCCGAACACGCGCGCGCCGATGGGGTTGAACGGGTCGCCCGTCATGATGGCGTTGCGCGCGTACCAATAGACGCACGGGACCAGGAAGCAGAGCAGCGCCAGCGCCCAGGCCTTGGGCCGGCGCTCGTGCCACACCACGAACAGCGCCACCAGCGGCAGGAAAGTGAGCGCCTGGTACTTGGATCCCGCGGCCACGCCCAGGCAGAACGCCGCCAGCCCGAGCCAGCGCGTGCCGCCCGGCAGCGGCTCTGATTCACGCCACCACCACAACGCCACGCAGGCACTGAGCACGAAGAGCGCCACGCCCATGTCGATCAGCGCGTTCGAATAGTCGCCGATGCCGATCCAAATGGCCGCGCCGATGCAGGCCGTGAGCCGGTTCGCATGCTGGATGCCGAGGCGGTAGACCATCACCGCCGAAATCACTCCGGCCAGCGCATTGAGGAAGTGCGGCAGCACGTCGTCGCCCAGCTGCAGCGCGGCCGCGTAGAGCAGGTTGTAGTTGTAGGGGAACCAGGGGTAGCGCAGCCACTCGTGGATGCCCAGCGAGCCCTGCTGCGCCACCAGCCGCGCATAGGGCAGGTGGTACATCAGCTCGTCGAAGGCGGCGGGCGGCGCGAGCGGCGCGACCAGCGCGGGCAGCGCCACCAGCGCCAGCGCGATGGCGGCGATCCTTTCGGCGCGGGTCCATGGCGCGGCGGGGGCACCAGCGACGTGCAGCGCCCGCGCTTCCCGCCACCAGGGCCGCAGCTGCAGTGCGGCCGCCAGCACGCCGGCAGCGATCAGTGCCACGGTGGCGCCCGGCTTGAATGCGCCGAAGATCGCGAGCAGCTGGAAGGCGCAGATGAAAAGGCCCACGCCCAGGGCCGCCGCCATGGCCGCCTCCAGCCCCGCGTCCCGGCGCGGCGGCGGCGCCAGGCGCGCCAGCAGCGCGCGGCCGAAGCCCCAGCAGCCAAGCACAAAGACCGCCAGTGCCGCATAGTGCGCGGCAGCAAACATCAGCTTCTGAATAACAACTCCCGGCGCCGGGCGGCCACGCCGGCCGGCAGGTTCAAAGGTTCGGCGCCAGCAGGCGCTCGAGTTCGGATTCGCTGGTCCGGCGCCGCGCCGCCTGGTCCTGCAACTGGTCGTGCCCGATCTTGCCGACGTTGAAGTAGGTCGACTCGGGATGGCTCAGGTAGAAGCCGCTCACGCTGGCGGCGGGCATCATAGCGAGGCTTTCGGTCAGCGTCATGCCAATGTCCGCGCAACCCAGAAGGTCGAACATCGGGCGCTTCACGCTGTGGTCGGGGCAGGCCGGGTAGCCGGGCGCGGGGCGGATGCCGCGGTATTTCTCGGCGATCATGTCCTCGTTGCTGAGGCCCTCTTCGGGCGCATAGCCCCAGAGGTCGGTGCGCGCGCGGTGGTGCAGCGATTCGGCAAAGGCCTCGGCCAGCCGGTCGGCCAGCGCCTTGAGCATGRTGGCGGAGTAGTCGTCGAGGTCGTCGATGAAGTACTTCTCCTTCTTCTCGACGCCCAGGCCCGCCGTCACTGCGAACACGCCCACGTAGTCTTTCAGCCCGCTGTCCTTGGGCGCGACGAAGTCGGCCAGGCAGCGGCTCGGGCGCATCACGCCGTCGATCACCTGCTTCTCGGTCTGCTGGCGCATGCCGTACCAGGTGAGCGCGACTTCGCTGCGCGTCTCGTCGGTGTAGAGCTCGATGTCGTCGTCGTTCACCGTGTTGGCGGGCCAGAAGCCGACCACGCCGCTCGCGCTGAGCCAGCGGCCCTCGATCAGGCGCTTGAGCATGCGCTGCCCATCGGCATACACGCGCACGGCCTCGGTGCCGACCACTTCGTCTTTCAGGATGGCCGGGAACGGGCCCGCGAGATCCCAGGTCTGGAAGAACGGGCCCCAGTCGATGTACTTCGCGAGCTCGGTCAGATCGAAGTTCTTGAACAGGCGCCGGCCAATGAACTTGGGCACCGGCGGCGTGTAGCCGGACCAATCGACCGGCGTCTTGTTGGCGCGCGCCTTGGCCAGCGGCCACAGCGGCACCTGCTTCTTGTTGGCATGCTGCGTGCGCACCTTCTCGTAGTCGGCGTTGATCTCGTCGATGTACGCGGTGGCCTGGTCGCTCAGCAGGCTCTGCGCCACGCTCACGCTGCGGGAAGCGTCGGGCACGTAGACCACCGGGCCTTCGTAGTGCGGCGCAATCTTGACTGCGGTGTGCACGCGGCTGGTGGTGGCGCCGCCGATCAGAAGCGGAATCTTCCGGATGCGGAAGTGGTCGTCCTTCTGCATCTCGCCGGCCACGTACTGCATTTCTTCGAGGCTCGGCGTGATGAGGCCCGACAGGCCCACGATGTCCGCGCCCTCGACCTTCGCCTTGGCGAGGATCTCGTGGCACGGGACCATCACGCCCATGTTCACCACTTCGAAGTTGTTGCACTGGAGCACGACGGTGACGATGTTCTTGCCGATGTCGTGCACGTCGCCCTTCACGGTGGCGATGATGATCTTGCCCTTGGTGCGCACGTCGCGGCCCGCGGCCTCGTCCTGGCGCTTTTCTTCCTCGATGTAGGGAATGAGGTGGGCCACCGCCGACTTCATCACGCGCGCCGACTTCACCACCTGCGGCAGGAACATCTTGCCCTGGCCGAACAGGTCGCCCACGATGTTCATGCCGTCCATCAGCGGCCCCTCGATCACGTGCAGCGGCCGCCCGCCCTTGGCAAGGATCTGCTGGTAGGCCTCCTCGGTGTCCTCGACGATGAAGTCGGTGATGCCGTGCACCATCGCGTGCGAGAGGCGCTGGTTGACGTGCACCGGGTGCTCCGGCGTGCCGCGCCATTCGAGCTTCTTGCTGTCGTCCTTGGCGCCGCTCTTGGCGGTCTCGGCCACTTCGACGAGGCGCTCCCCTGCATCGGGGCGGCGGTTCAGCACCACGTCCTCCACGCGCTCGCGCAGGGTCGGCTCGAGGTCGTCGTACACGCCCACCATGCCGGCATTGACGATGCCCATGTCCATGCCCGCCTGGATCGCGTGGTACAGGAACACGGTGTGGATCGCTTCGCGCACCGGGTCGTTGCCGCGGAAGCTGAAGCTCACGTTGCTCACGCCGCCCGACACCTTGGCGCCCGGCAGGTTCTGCTTGATCCAGCGCACGGCGTTGATGAAGTCGACCGCGTAGTTGTCGTGCTCCTCGATGCCGGTGGCAATCGCGAAGATGTTGGGGTCGAAGATGATGTCCTCGGGCGGAAAGCCCACCTCGTCCACCAGGATGCGGTAGGCGCGCTCGCAGATCTCGATCTTGCGCTGGTAGGTGTCGGCCTGGCCCTTCTCGTCGAAGGCCATCACCACCGCGGCCGCGCCATAGCGCCTCACGAGCTTGGCCTCGTGCTTGAACTTGTCGACCCCCTCCTTCATGGAGATGGAGTTGACGATGCCCTTGCCCTGGATGCAGCGCAGGCCGGCCTCGATCACTTCCCACTTGGAGCTGTCGACCATCACCGGCACGCGCGCGATGTCGGGCTCGCTGGCGATCAGGTTCAGGAAGCGCACCATCGCGGCCTTGCTGTCGAGCATGGCCTCGTCCATGTTGATGTCGATCACCTGCGCGCCGTTCTCCACCTGCTGGCGCGCCACGGCCAGGGCGTCCTCGAACTGGCCGTTCAGGATCATCCGCGCGAAGGCCTTGGAGCCGGTGACGTTGGTGCGCTCGCCGATGTTGACGAACAGCGACCCGGCATCGATGGCCACCGGCTCGAGGCCGGACAGCTTCATCGGGGGGACGCGGGGCGTGGAAACTTCTTCGCTCATGGGGGCTCACCTGGGCAGGAAAAAACGTCAGGTGAGCGTCGTTTGTTGCGGCTTGCGCCCCGGCCGGCGGGGCGCCTTCCAAGCCTGACGGCGGGCCTCTTGATGCGGGCCGCCGCTGCAACGCTCCTTGGAAGGGAGCGCAATTTTACCGGCTGCGGCAAGGGCCGCGGCCGCCAGGGGCGTTCAGGCGCCCTGCCTGGCCGCCGCTGCCGGGCCAGTCTTGGCGGGCGCGGCCGAGGCCGGCAGCCCGAACACCCGGTCGAAGCCCCAGTTGAAGACGAA
>NZ_JBFTPJ010000153.1:0-8253 GCF_056398445.1 Variovorax sp. 01T439_2 | reverse complement strand
CTCCTGCTGCGCACGTGCGGCCGTGCCGGGCGCCTGCGCTTGTGATGCGCCGGAAAAAAGCAGGCCGCTTGCTGCAAGAAGCGCGGCAGCACAAAGGGTGGAACGAACTGTTGTTGTCATCGGGTGCTCCTGGTTGAGGCGCGCCCTCCGAAAGCGCGACCGGACACGCAGTGTGGTCCGGTGCAGGCCGTGCGGGGTGTGGGACGGCACAGACAGCAGCCCCGGCCGGACTCGCCCTTGCGTGTGGGACGTGTCCGGCATGGGCCGGCGCGCGGCCGGCCCGGTGCGGGTCAGCCCGCCGCGATGCGCTGCGCCAGGTGCGCGAGCGCTTCCTCGACCTGGTCGACCAGGATCAGCGACAGGTCGCCCGGCTGCAGCCGCGCAAGCGCGGTGTCGATGGCGACGAACTCGCCGCGGATCTCGACGATGTAGCGCGTGCGCGCCGCGCCCTGCAGGCCCTGGCGCAGCAGCGCCATCACCTCGCCGTCGGCACGGCCGCGCTGGGCCGCGTCCTGGTAGAGGATCACGTCGTCGAAGGCCTGGCCGAGGATGGCGGTCTGGTCGCGGATGTCGGAATCGCGCCGGTCGCCCGCGCCGCTGATCACCACCGAGCGCTTGTTGGCCGGCATGGTGTCCACGGCCGAGACCAGCGCGCGCATGGCGTCGGTGTTGTGGCCGTAGTCGGCGATCACGGTGGCGCCGCGGTAGTCCATGACGTTGAAGCGCCCCGGCACGCCGGCCGCGTCGTTCAGGAAGCTCGCGAGGCCGCTGCGGATGGTGTCCCAGTCCAGGCCCACGGCCCATGCGGCGGCCACGGCCGCCATCACGTTGTCGACCTGGAAGCCGATGGTGCCGCCGCGCGTGATGGGCACGTCGCGCAGCGCGATGCGCTCGCGCCAGGAGCCTTCGGCCGCGACCAGCGTGTCCTGGTCGACGTAGACGGTGCGCTTGCCCTGCGCGCGGTGCGTGGCCATCACGGGGTGCTGGCGGTCGGCGGTGAAGAAGATCACGTGGCCCGGGCAGCCGGCGGCCATGGCGGCGACGTTGACGTCGGCGGCATTGAGCACCGCGTAGCCGTCGGGCGCGACGTTGCGCACGATCACGCGCTTGAGCACCGCGAGGTCTTCGACGGTGGTGATGTAGTTCAGGCCCAGGTGGTCGCCGCTGCCGATGTTGGTGACCACGGCCACCTGGCAGCGGTCGAAGCCGAGGCCTTCGCGCAGCACGCCGCCGCGCGCCACTTCGAACACGGCCGCATCCACGTCGGGGTGCATGAGCACGTTGCGCGCGCTCTTGGGGCCGCTGCAGTCGCCGCTGTCGGTCTGGCGGCCGTCGACGTACACGCCGTCGGTGTTGGTCATGCCGGTGCGCAGGCCGCTGGATGCGAGCAGGTGGTTGATGAGGCGCGCCGTGGTGGTCTTGCCGTTGGTGCCGGTCACGGCCACCACCGGAATGCGGCCGTCGTCGCCATGCGCGAACAGCGTGTCCATGACGGCTTCGCCCACCGCGCGGCCGCGGCCGAACGAGGGCGAGATGTGCATGCGCAGGCCGGGCGCGGCATTGACCTCGACCACGCCGCCGTGCTGTTCCTCGAGCGGGCGCAGCACGTTCTCGCAGACCATGTCGACGCCGCAGATGTGCAGGCCGACCATCTGCGCCGCATCGACCGCGCRCGCGGCCACTTCGGGGTGCACGGTGTCGGTCACGTCGGTGGCGGTGCCGCCGGTGGACAGGTTGGCATTGTTGCGCAGTACCACGCGCTGGCCGCGCGCGGGCACGCTGTCGGGCATGAGGCCCTGGGCCTCGAGGCGGCCGATGGCGATGTCGTCCAGGCGGATCTTGGTGAGCGAGGTGGCATGGCCTTCGCCGCGCCGCGGGTCGAGGTTCACGGCGTCGATCAGCTGGCGCACGGTGGCGCTGCCGTCGCCGATCACGTGCGGCGGATCGCGCCGCGCGGCGGCCACCAGGCGGTCGCCCACCACCAGCAGGCGGAAGTCGAAGCCCGGCAGGAATTTCTCGACCATGACCTCGCCATAGGCGGCGGCCGAATCGTAGGCGGCGGTGAGCTGCTCCTGGGTCGTGATGTTGACCGTGACGCCCTTGCCCTGGTTGCCGTCCTGCGGCTTCACCACCACGGGCAGGCCGATCTCCACGGCCGCGGCCCAGCCGTCCTGCGCATCCGAAACCGGGCGGCCCAGCGGCACCGGCACGCCGGCCGCGTTGAGCAACTGCTTGGTGAGTTCCTTGTCCTGCGCGATCGATTCGGCCACGCCGCTGGTGCTGTCGACCTCGGCCGCCTGGATGCGGCGCTGCTTGGAGCCCCAGCCGAACTGCACCAGGCTGCCGCTGGTGAGCCGGCGGTAGGGAATGCCGCGCGCCACGGCGGCATCGACGATGGAGCCGGTGCTCGGGCCCAGGCGCTCGGACTCGTCGAGGTCGCGCAGCTCGGTGATGGCGGCGGCGGCGTCGAAGGCGGTGTCGGCCTGCGCGGCCGCGATCAGCTGTTCGGCCAGTTCGATGGCGCGCCGGCCCACGGCCTCTTCGCTGTACTGGAACACGACCTGGTAGACGCCTTCTTCCACCGTGGGCGAGGTGTGGCCGAAGTTGACCGCGCAGCCGGCCTGGGCCTGCAGCGCCACGGCCGCGTTCTCGAGCACGTGCGCCAGGGCCATCGGCTGGCCCAGCACCATCGGATGCAGCTCGCCGATGTGGGGGAACAGCGCGCGCAGGCGTGCTTCGAAGCCCGGCAGGCGGCTGATGGCGTTCTCGTCGCCTTCGCAGGCAACCACCGCTTCGATGGCGGTGTGGCGGCTCCAGAGGTTGGGGCCGCGCAAGGCGCGGATACGGGTGACTTTCATGGGGCGGCGGTGCGCTTCAGGCGAGTTGCAGTTGGGGGGACGAAAGCGGCTGTGTCTGCGAAAGCTGCAGCGAGGCCAGCGCCGCCTGCAGGTCGGCCTCGAAGGCCTCGACGCCGGCGCCGATGAGGTTCAGCGGAATGCCCAGCGCCCAGGCCGCGGCCACCGCGGCCAGCACGCTCTCCAGGCTCACGCCCGCGTGCGTGGCGCGCCAGACGGTCAGGCGGCCGAGGCCGGGCAGGAAGGATTCGCTGCTGCCGTTGGCCAGCACCACGCGGTCCTGCCGCACCAGCACGGCCTTGCCGCCGGCGGCCTGGTGCGCGGTGAGCGCGGCAGCCTGCGGGTCGGCCGCATAGAGAATGACGGCGCCGTCGCACAGCGGGGCCAGGCCCGCCACGCGCGGATCGCCCGCGTTGAGCACCGCGGTGCCTTCGCCCAGCACCACGTCGACCTGCGTGCGCAGCACCTTGACCATCTGGTCGCTCTCGGTGATGTCGTAGTCGGCCAGCGCCTCGGCGCCTTCGAGGTCGGTCACGATGCCGAGCTCGCAGCGGTCGTAGGCCAGGCCGTCGCGCAGGATGGTCTCGGCGCCGTTCTCGATCACCACGGCTTCCACCGCGCGGTTCACCAGCAGGCGGCGGCCGGCTTCCCAGTTGGCGCTGTCGCGCGCATCGACGCGGCGGCGCTCCAGGAACAGGCCGTCGCGGCAGGCCAGGCCCGTGTGGCGCCCGCCCAGGTTGATGAGCCAGGCGACCAGGCGCGCGAGCACCGCGGTGTCGCGCGAGCCGGCCACGCCGATCACGGGGATGCGGCCCGGCGCATCGCCCGGGAACAGGTGGTCGCAGATCGCGCGGCCCACCGGGCGYGGCGAGCCGACGGCCGGCTTCAGGTGCATCAAGAGGCCGGGGCCGGCATTCACTTCGACGATGGCGCCGCGCTGCGGGCCGAGCGGCTTGCCGATGTCCAGTGCCACCAGGTCGATGCCCGCGATGTCCAGGCCCACCACGCGTGCGGCCAGCACGGCGGCATGCGCGACTTCAGGATGGACCTGGTCGGTGCAGTCGTTGGCCATGTTGCCGTTGCGCTGGATCGTAACCACGCGGCCGGCCGCCGGCACCGAGGCGCCGTCGAGCTCCTGGCGCTTGAGTTCGAGCTGCAGCTTGGCGTCGGTGTCCAGCACGATCAGGTCGAGCGGGTATTCCTCTTCGGCGCCGCGGCGCGGATCGCTGTTGAGCTGCTTGTCGATCAGCTCGGCCACGGTGCTCTTGCCGTCGCCGGTCACGGTGATGATCTCGCCGCGCGCGGCCGCCACCACCTCGCCGCCCACCACCAGCAGGCGGTGTTCGTGGCCGCGGATGAAGCGCTCGACCATCACGTCGCTGCCTTCGGGCTCGGCCACCGCGAAGGCGGCCATGACTTCGTCGCGCGTGGTCAGCTCGAGCGACACGCCGCGGCCGTGGTTGGCGTCCGAGGGCTTCACGACCACCGGCAGGCCGATGTCCTCGGCCGCTTCCCAGGCTTCCTCGGCGCTGGCCACCACCTGGCCCTCGGGCACCGGCACGCCGCAGCTCGCGAGCAGCGACTTGGTCAGCTCCTTGTCGCTCGCGATCGATTCGCCGATGGCGCTGGTGTAGTCGGTCTCGGCGGTCCAGATACGCTGCTGGTTGGCGCCATAGCCCAGCTGCACCAGGTTGCCGCTGTTGAGCCGGATGTGCGGAATGCCGCGGTCGGTGGCGGCGGACACGATGGCCGCGGTGCTCGGGCCGAGGTAGCAGTCCTCGACCTTGGCCTTGACCGCATCGACCGCCTTCTGCACGTCGTCTGCGGTGAAGGGATCGTTGTTGATCGCCGCCATCAGCAGGCGGTGGCCCTGGGCCAGCGCCACGCGGGCCACCTGCTCGTCGCGCGCGCGGAACACCATGCGGTAGACGCCGTGCTCCGAGGTGCTGCGGGTCTGCCCGAAGCCGGTCGGCATGCCGGCCAGGTTCAGCAGCTCGATCACCACGTGCTCCAGCACGTGGCCCGACCAGGTGCCTTCGGTCAGCCGCTGGATGAAGCCGCCGCGCTCGCCCACGCCGCAGTGGTGCTCGATGAGCGCCGGCAGCAGCGCCGTGAGCCGGTCGGTGAAGCCGTCGATCTTGTTGGAGGGGTAGTCCTCCAGCTGGCCCAGGTCGAGCCAGACTTCCAGCACGGGCCGGTAGGTCCAGAGGTTCGGACCGCGCAAATAGTTGATGCGCAGCAGGCGGATGTCGTCGAAACGGGTCATGCAAACGTTCGATGTGCTTTGGCCGAGCACCGCGGCGCCTTCAAGCGCGCCCATGGCAATCGGTCAGAATCGGCGCCCGACAAAGGACGCCATGGCGCGGTCCCTGCGGCCCGCGACGGGCAAGAGTCAAAGAAACACAATGCAACATCACGATCCAGTCGGCACCCGGGAGGGCGAAATCGAGGCGGCCTCAGACGCGCTGAAAAGCCGGCTCGCAGCCGCGGAAAACGTTCTGGTCACACTGCCGGTTGACCTTGACGATGAACTTCTGTTTACCTTTGGGCTCGTGGCCCTCACCGACCGGCGGCTGCTGGCGCTGCAACCGGATGGCCAGTGGTGTGAGTGGACACTATCAGATTCGGCCCTCCGTTTGCATTTGAGCGACCATTCGGGCGTTGGAACGCTCGATCTGGTGGGTGCCGAAGGGCGCCTTGCGCGCTGGCGCTACACGCTGGCGAGCCAGCCGGCCGCGCTGCGGCTACTCAAGCTCTTCGGCCAGCGCGAGAACGGCACTGTCGCCGAGGCGACAGCCGAGCCCGACGGCGACGACCTGGCCCTGCCCGACGCCGAGCTCCAGGCACCGCCCTCCACCTGGGTGCTGCTGCGGCTCGGCCGCTTCGCCAAGCCCTACCGCAAGCAGCTGATCGCAGGCTTCCTGCTGACGCTGGTCTCCACGGCCGCGACGCTGGTGCCGCCCTACCTGACCATCCCGCTGATGGACGACATCCTGATTCCGTTCCAGAACGGGCAGAAGATCGACCCGGCGCGCGTCGGGCTCTACCTGAGCGGGCTGCTGGGCGCGGCGCTGGTCGGCTGGGGCCTGGGCTGGGCGCGCACCTACCTGCTGGCGCTGGTGTCCGAGCGCATCGGCGCCGACCTGCGCACCACCACCTACGAGCACCTGCTCACGCTGCCGCTCGACTATTTCGGCGGCAAGCGCACCGGCGACCTGATGGCGCGCATCGGCTCGGAAACCGACCGCATCAACGTGTTCCTCTCGCTGCACGCGCTCGACTTTGCGAACGACGTGCTGATGATCGTGATGACCGCGGTCATCCTGGTTTCCATCAACCCGCTGCTGGCCGTGGTCACGCTGGTGCCGCTGCCCTTCATCGCCTGGATGATCCACGTGGTGCGCGACCGGCTGCGCACCGGCTTCGAGAAGATCGACCGCGTGTGGTCCGAGGTGACCAACGTGCTGGCCGACACCATCCCGGGCATCCGCGTGGTCAAGGCCTTTGCGCAGGAGCGCCGCGAAGCCGAGCGCTTCCGCGTGGCCAACGCCTACAACCTGCAGGTCAACGACAAGCTCAACCGCACCTGGTCGCTGTTCACGCCCACCGTCTCGCTGCTGACCGAGATCGGCCTGCTCGTGGTCTGGGGCTTCGGCATCTGGCAGGTGGCGCGCGGCAGCATCACGGTGGGTGTGCTCACGGCCTTCATTGCCTACATCGGCCGCTTCTACACGCGGCTCGATTCGATGAGCCGCATCGTCTCGGTCACGCAGAAGGCGGCGGCCGGCGCCAAGCGCATCTTCGACATCCTGGACCACGTGAGCAACGTGCCCGAGCCCGCCAACCCGGTGAAGATCGAGCGCGTGCAGGGCCGCATCGAGATGAGCGGGCTGGGCTTTCGCTACGGCTCGCGCGCCGTGATCCACGACCTCGACCTGACCATCGAGCCCGGCGAGATGATCGGCCTGGTGGGCCACAGCGGCTCGGGCAAGAGCACGCTGGTCAACCTGATTTGCCGCTTCTACGACGTGACCGACGGCGCCATCAAGGTCGACGGCACCGACATCCGCCGCTTTGCCGTGGCCGACTACCGGCGCCACGTGGGGCTGGTGCTGYAGGAGCCGTTCCTGTTCTTCGGCACCATCGCGCAGAACATCGCCTACGGCAAGCCCGACGCCACACGCGCCGAAGTGGTGGCCGCCGCGCGCGCCGCGCATGCGCACGACTTCATCCTGCGCCTGCCGCACGGCTACGACTCGCTGGTGGGCGAGCGCGGCCAGGGCCTGTCGGGCGGCGAGCGGCAGCGCATCAGCATTGCGCGCGCGCTGCTCATCGACCCGCGCATCCTGATCCTTGACGAGGCCACCTCGGCCGTGGACACCGAGACCGAGAAGGAAATCCAGAAGGCGCTCGACAACCTCGTGCAGGGCCGCACCACCATCGCCATTGCGCACCGCCTCTCGACGCTGCGCAAGGCCGACCGGCTGGTGGTCATGGACCGCGGCGAGGTGGTCGAGGTCGGTCCGCACGACGCCCTGATGGAGAAGCAGGGCGCCTACTGGCGGCTCTACCAGGCGCAGCTGCGCCAGGCCGACGAGGAGGCGAGCGAAGGCGCCGTCGACGAACGCGCCGGCGCGCAGCTGCCCCTGGTCATCAGCCATGCGGCCCATCCCGCCGGAGACGCATGATGAACGACACCATTCCCACTTTCGACCTCGAGCGCGATGCCTTCGGCCGCCTGGTGCTGACCGATGCCGAGGGCGAGCGCCACGTGGGCGTGACGCCTGTGCGCGCCTTTCCGCTCAGCGCGCCCGGCGAGGGCGTGTCGCTGGTCGGCAGCGAAGGCCGCGAGCTGGTCTGGATCGACCGCCTCGAGGCCCTGCCGGCGGCGGCGCGCGCGCTGCTCGAACAGGAGCTCGCGGTGCGCGACTTTGCACCCACGCTGCTCAAGTTGCATGGCGTGTCGAGCTTCGGCGTGCCCAGCACCTGGACCGTGAGCACCGACCGCGGTGACACCAGCTTCGTGCTCAAGGCCGAGGAAGACATCCGCCGGCTCGAAGGCGGCGCACTGCTGATTGCCAGCGCGCACGGCGTGCAGTTCCGCATTCCCGACGTGAAGGCGCTCGACCGCGCCTCGCGCAAGCTGCTGGAGCGCTTTCTCTAGACCGCCGCGCGTTCAGGCCGACGCGGCGCCGCCCGATGCGGCCGGCAAGGCAGGCGCCGGCTGGGTGGCCGCCCGGGCCTGCCGGTGGCCCCAGTCGGTGATCGGCTTCTCGAACCGGCGGTAGAGAAAGTCGGAGACAAGCAGTGCCACGCCGAAGGACGCGAACAGCAGCGTCGCCCCCGCCACCGTGGTGGGCGAGATGCCGATCACGGCCTGCGCCGCGAGGTACTGCAC
>NZ_JBFTPJ010000152.1:0-15657 GCF_056398445.1 Variovorax sp. 01T439_2 | reverse complement strand
GGCCTGGGCGTCTCGCAAGGTGCGATCGACTCGATGTGGGATGTCGAGCAGCAGCTCGCCCATGTGAACGAGTTCCTGGAGGATCGTCCTGCCGCACTGCAGGCCGAACTCGATGCCCTGGCCGATCGCACGTTCGCGCTGGCCCGCATCGCCAGCGAGGGCGGTCAGCCTGCCCTGCTCGATGTGCTGGACGTGCGCGCACACGCCTCCGAGCTCGCGCTGCGGTCGGCCCAGTCCGCCCTCATGCACCAAGGTGCGCGCGGCTATCTGCTGTCGTCTGCGGTACAGCGCAGGGTTCGCGAGTCCCACTTCGTGGCCATCGTCACGCCGGCGATCAAGCACCTGCGTCGAGAAATGGCCCGGCTGAGCAGCCCGGTGACGCCGTCATGAGCGCCCCTGCCCTCGCCGTGCGCGGGGCCGACGCGGCGGCCGTTTTTCGCCAGTACATCTGCCGGGCGTGCGGATTGATCTATGACGAGGCGACCGGCGATCCGGACAGCGGCCTGGTGCCGGGCACACGCTTCGAGGATATTCCGGACGACTGGTCCTGCCCCCTGTGCGGCGTGGGCRAGGCTGACTTCGAGATCTACGTGCCGCAGGCCAGAGTGGCGCAAGCGGGCTCGCCCAGCCACACCGGGCACAGCCGCCGCGCTGAACCGGGCGTCGTCATCGTGGGCGCGGGAGCCGCCGGATGGCAGATGGCACGCGTTCTGCGCGAGCGCGATGTCAACGTGCCCATCACCCTTGTGACGAACTGCAGCGGCGACGTCTACGACAAGCCGATCCTGTCTGTCGCATTGGCAAGGGCCATCAGCCTTGCGGCCTTGGTCAAGGAAGCAGGTCGTCAAGCAGCCGATCGTCTGAACGTACGCCTGATGTCCGAAACGCACGCCATCAGCGTTTGCGCAGGAACGAATGCTTTGCGCACGACCAGGGGCACCGTCAGATACAAGAGCCTGGTGCTCGCCCACGGCGCAGCTCCGCGCCCGGACCCCGCATTGCCGGCCGATCTGTGCTGGGCCATCAACGACCTGCGGTGCTACGCCAAGTTCCGCCAAGCCGTGGATGCGTCGGGAGATGCGCGGCGAATCGTCGTTGTGGGGGCAGGCCTGGTGGGTTGCGAACTGGCCAATGACCTGGCTCTGGCGGGCCACGCGGTCGTCTTGCTCGACGTGGCCGACCGGCCACTGGCCGGCCTGTTGCCTGCGCAGTCGTCCCAAGACCTGCTCGACGCCTGGGCACCACTCGCAATCGAGTTCATGGGCAACACGCGGGTCAAGCAGGTGAAGAAGACAGACTTCGGCATGACCGTGAAGACTGACAGCGCCCTCGTTCTGAACGGGGATCACGTCCTGGCCGCCACCGGGCTGCAGACGCCCGGTCGCCTGGCACAGAGCGCCGGCCTGGCCTGGAACAACGGCATCTCGGTCAGTGCCGATGCCCTGCGAACCAGCGTGCCGAACATCTATGCGCTCGGCGACTGCATCAGCATCGACGGCCAAGCGACGCGTTTCATCGAGCCGATTGCGCGGCAGGCGCAGGTCATCGCCGCCCATTTGACAGGCTGTGCACCACCGACCTACACGCACGTTCGCCCGCTGGTACGCGTCAAGACAGGATCTCGCAGGTTCACGGTCTGACGCAGCCACAGGCCGCCCACGCACTTACTCATCGCCAACCTCAGAAAGCCCCCATGCGCTACTTCGACCCTTACGATGCCGATGCGCCGCTCATGATGAGCTGCGCATGCGGCCGACATGCTTCCGCAGCGGCACATGAAGCCGCAAGCGCCGCATCCGCCACCAGGGAGCTGATCCGGCGCAGCGAGACCGCCGCGTTCGAGGACTACTCCAACGACTTCATCGAGGCGAGCCTGGTCAAGGCCGTCTTCCCGCAAGATGCCGTGCGCCGCCGCTTCCTGCGCGCCGTCGGCAAGGGAACCGCCATGGCCGCGATCTCCAGCGTGCTCCCGGTCGCGAGCCTCCAGGCGATGGCCCAGGACAAGGGCACCATCGAGAAGAAAAATCTCAAGATCGGCTTCATTCCCATCACCTGCGCTACGCCACTCATCATGGCCGAGCCGCTGGGCTTCTACAGCAAGCAGGGGCTGGACGTCCAGGTCGTGAAGACGGCGGGCTGGGCACTGGTGCGCGACAAGATGATGAACCGCGAGTACGACGCGTCGCACTTCCTGTCGCCGATGCCATTGGCGATCACCATGGGACTGGGCTCGAACCCGCAGCCGATGAACGTGGCGACGATCCAGAACATCAATGGACAAGCCATCACTCTCGCGCTTAAGCACAAGTCCAATCGCGATCCCAAGAATTGGAAAGGCTTCAAGTTCGCCATCCCATTCGAGCATTCGATGCACAACTTTCTGCTTCGCTACTACCTGGCCGAAGCCGGCCTAGACCCTGAGCGCGACGTTCAACTGCGCGTCGTTCCGCCTGCGGAGATGGTCGCCAATCTGCGGGCCGGAAACATCGACGGGTTTCTCGGCCCGGATCCCTTTAACCAGCGGGCTGTCGTGGAAGAAGTGGGATTCATCCATCTGCTGACACGAGACATCTGGAACGGCCATCCCTGCTGCGCCTTCGGCACGTCGACGGAGTTCATCCAGAAGAACCCCAACACCTTCGCGGCGCTGTACCGCGCCGTGCTGACCGCCGCCGCCATGGCCCGCGATCCTAGGAACCGGGAGCTCATCGCCAAGGTGATTGCACCGCAGGCCTATCTCCACCAGCCGGAAGCCGTATTGACCCAGGTGCTGACCGGAAGGTACGCCGACGGCCTGGGCAACATCGTCAACGTGCCTGCCCGCGTGGACTTCGACCCCATGCCCTGGCAAGGCATGGCCGTCTGGATGCTGACGCAGATGAAGCGCTGGGGCTACATCAAAGGAGATGTCGACTACAAGCAGATCGCGGAGAAAGTGTTCCTGCTGACCGATGCCAAGCGGGCCATGCGAGAAATCGGTCAACAGGCGTCGGACGGCAGCGCCTATCCCAAGTACGAAATCATGGGCAAGACCTTCGATCCGAACAAGGCGCAAGCCTATGCCGACAGTTTCTCCATCAGGAAGACGCCGGCATGAACGAGCCCAAGACACTTCGCGCGAAGGCGGCGCTTCTCTCTGCCTTCTTCCTCGCGTTCATTCTCGTCATCTGGTACACCGCCACGCTGCCCACCAAGACCGCAGCGCCGACGCTCACAGCCGAGCAGAGCGAGTACGCGAAGCTCATGGGCAAGGATCCGCAGGCGGGCGGCGGTGCGCCTTCGAAGTCGGCATTCCCCACTCCCGCGCAGATGGGCTCCACGATCGTCGGACATCTGTCCTACACCATCAAGGACTCGTCGATCTCCGGCATCTTCGTCATCTTCATCTGCTCCGTCTGGCCGATGCTGACCAACACCGCCTTCGGCGTGGCCGGCGTGCGGCGCGAGTGGCTGAATGTTTCCAGGACGCTTCAAGTCACGCCGATGCGCAAGGCGATCGAGGTCATCCTGCCCGCCGCCGCTCCCACCATCCTGACCGGCATGCGCATCAGCATGGGCATTGCCTGGCTGGTGATCGTGGCGGCAGAAATGCTGGTCGGAGGAACCGGCATCGGCTACTTCGTGTGGAACGAGTGGAACAACCTCTCGCTCACCAACGTGATCTTCGCCATCCTGGCCATCGGACTGGTGGGCATGGCGCTGGATCTTGTCTTTGCCAAGGCGCAGAAGGCGGTGACGTATGCCGAATGAATACAGGAGCGGTGAGCCAGCAAGCGGCTTTCTGAAGATCGAGAACCTGGCGAAGACCTACGTTCCTGGTGCGGAGCCCGTCTTCGACAGCGTCAACTTCGAACTGGCCAAGGGCGAGTTCGCCTGCATCATCGGCCACTCCGGTTGCGGCAAGACCACCATCCTGAATGTCCTTGCCGGCCTCGAGGCGGCCACGGCTGGCGTGGCCATCATGAGTGGCCGCGAGATTGCCGGGCCCAGCCTCGACCGGGGCGTCGTCTTCCAGGGGCACGCACTGATGCCATGGCTGACAGTCAGGAAGAACATCGCCTTTGCGGTGCGCAGCAAGTGGCCGCAATGGAGCGCCAGGCAGGTCGACGAGCACGTGCAGAAGTACGTGGCGCTGGTCGGCCTGGATCAGGCGATCGACAAGAAGCCTTCCGCGCTTTCGGGCGGCATGAAACAGCGCGTGGGCATCGCCCGCGCATTTGCCATCCAGCCGAAGATGCTGCTGCTGGACGAGCCATTCGGTGCGCTGGATGCGCTCACCCGCGGAACGATCCAGGACGAGCTGCTGCGAATCTGCCGCGAAACCCGTCAGACCGTCTTCATGATCACGCACGACGTCGACGAGGCCATCCTGCTGGCCGACAAGATCCTGCTGATGAGCAACGGCCCACAGGCGCGTGTAGCGGAGATTGTGGTGAACACGATGCCTGCGGACCGCCAGCGCGCGACGCTGCATCACGATGCGCAGTACTACCGCATCCGCAATCACCTGGTCGACTTTCTGGTGACAAGGTCCAAGGACCTCTCCGGCGGGCGCGCTCCGCTGAAGCCGCCATTCGTGACTCCTGGGCTTCAAGTYACCGACCTCGCCGAGCCGGGGCTCGAAGAACCGATCGCTGTCAAACCTGTGCTGCAGCGCGTCGTCTGATCATTCAAACCATCACCTGTCATTGAAGGAATACTCATGAACCGCATCGACGTTACTGAAAAGATCATCTCTGCCAAGGTTTCCAAGGGCCTGAAGTGGTCGGAAATCGCAGCCAAAGTGGGACTCAGCAAGGAATGGGTCACGTCCGCGTGCCTCGGTCAGATGACGCTGAGCAAGGAACAGGCTGGCACGCTTGCAGAGATCTTCGGCCTGTCTGACGAGGAAGCGAAGTGGCTGATGGTCACGCCGTACAAGGGATCGCTGCCTACCGCGGTGCCGACCGACCCGCTGATTTATCGCTTCTACGAAATGGTCAACGTCTACGGCACGACTTTCAAGGCGCTCATCCACGAGGAATTCGGTGACGGCATCATGAGCGCGATCGATTTCAAGATGGACCTCCAACGGGAGGCAGACCCTGCGGGTGATCGCGTCCGCATCGTGATGAGCGGCAAATTCCTTCCCTACAAGCAGTACTGAGCAAATGGACTGCAGCCTCGACAAGAACCGGCCTACCCAGGCGCGGACGCAAGAGTGACCATCGCCATGCTCTACGGGCTGTGCGTCGGCCTGGTGCTTGGCATGACAGGCGCCGGTGGCGGCATTCTTGCCGTTCCTGCTCTCGTGTTGGGTATGGGTTGGCAACCGCATGCTGCCGCCCCGGTAGCCTTGTTGGCAGTTGGATTTTCTGCCGGATTGGGAGCCATCGACGGACTGCGCAAGAATCTGGTGCGGTGGCGCGCAGCGTTGCTGATGGCGGGCATTGGCGTCGCGCTCGCGCCGCTTGGCGCAAGGGTCGCCCGGGCGCTTTCCCCGACCGTGCTCATGACGCTGTTTGCGGCGGCGATGTTCATTACCTCCGGAAGGCTGTTGCTGCGGCGCGGCATTGGAAACACGCCAGCCGATGCAATTTCCGCCGCCGAGAAGAACTGCATGTTGAATCCCTCGACCGGGCGGCTGAAGTGGACCGCGCGTTGCGCGGCCACATTGGCCTGCATCGGCTCGTTGTCCGGACTGCTGACCGGCATGCTGGGTGTCGGCGGCGGCTTCCTGATCGTGCCAGCTTTCAAGCAGTGGACCGACCTTCGAATGCACGGCATCGTGGCGACCTCTTTGCTCGTGATTGCGCTGGTATCAATGGGTGCGGCTGCCAGCGCATTGCGCATGGGAGCCCAGGTGGCGCCCACAGGTTTCGTGTTCATCGCTGCCGCAATGGCCGGCATGTTCGTGGGCCGTAGGGTATTGCCGAAGTTGCCGGGCCTGGTCCTTCAGACCGGCTTTGCCGTTCTCTCAATCGCGGTCGCGCTTTTTCTCTTGTACCGAACCTGGTCCGTCTGAAGCGCGAGAGTGGTGGGTCCAATGATCAAATCTCCTCGACCGCTCGTACACGCGTTCTTCGATGCGGACACCTGCACATTCACCTACGTTCTGTACGTCGAGGATGGCGGCGCATGCGCCATCCTCGACTCGGTGCTCAACTTCGAGCCCAAGGGCAGCAGGACTGGAACGCAGTCGGCCGATACCGTCATCGAGTTCGTGCGAGCCCATGACCTCCATGTCGAGTGGATCCTCGAGACGCATGCCCACGCAGACCACCTCTCGGCCGCACCCTATCTCCAAGCGCGCCTGGGGGGTGTTATTGCGATCGGCTCTGGCATTCTTGCTGTGCAGAGCACCTTTCAAGAAGTCTTCCACCTGCCGTCGGAGCTCCGACTCGACGGTTCTCAGTTCGGGCGGCTGTTCGAACCCGACGAGGTGTTCTGTATGGGCCCTATTCAGGTTCGGGCCATGCATGTGCCGGGCCATACCCCGGCGGACGTGGCCTACGTGATCGAAGCCGAAGACGGCATGCCGCTGATTGCTTTCGTGGGCGACACACTGTTCATGCCGGATGTCGGGAGCGCCCGGTGCGATTTTCCAGGCGGGAGCGCCCGCGCCCTGTACCACTCGGCACGGAGGATTCTGGCCCTGCCAACGGCGACGCGACTCTTCATGTGTCATGACTATCCGCCTGAAGGTCGTGAACCACGCGCCGAGACAACGGTCGGAGAGCAGCGCCATACAAACATTCACCTGCGCGACGGTGTCAGCGAGGATCAGTTCGTGGAGTTGCGCCAGCGCCGTGATGCAACACTGGGTATGCCCGCGCTGATCCTGCCGGCGATCCAGGTGAACATCCGTGGTGGCCAGCTACCTCCGATGGAAGCCAACGGTGTGCGCTACCTCAAGATCCCCATTAACGGACTGTAGGCGTGCATGGCACATGCATTTCGTCGTTACGACTTCGACTAGGTGCTCTCTTGTGCAGCAAGCCTGTGCCATCGGTAGCCGAACTGTCTGGGAGTCAGGCCTAGGGACTGCGCAGCACGAGACTGATTTCCACCGTGAAGCCGCATCGCGTTGCGCAGGTCCTCGGCGTCGTGAGACCCGTACGGCCGATACTCCCTCACCAAGGGCGCTCCCGACGAGCCTGAGTTGACAGAATGGGCGTCATGCTTGCGGGCGATGGACGCGCTGGTGCTGGTTTCGGGACGCCAAGTCTCGATCTCCTTGCGAGAGACGATCGCTTGATCGGTGAGCAGAACCGTACGCTCGATGACGTTGGAGAGTTCACGGATGTTCCCAGGCCACAGTTGTTCCTCCAGCGCATCGAGAGCCTGCGGCGAGAAGTGGACATTGCGCTGGTTCTGCTGGTTGGTCTTGTTCAGGAAATGCAGCGCCAGCGGCCGGATGTCCTCGCGGCGCTGCGCGAGCGACGGCAGGCTGATCGGAATGACATTGAGGCGATAGAACAGGTCTTGCCGAAAATTCCCACTTGCCACTTCGACGGCAAGCTCCCGGTTGGTGGCCGCAACCACACGCACATTGATGGGCATCTCTCGCTTGGCGCCCAGGCGGATGATGGTTCCCTCCTGGAGCGTCCTCAACAGCTTTGCCTGCATGGCGAGCGGCATCTCGCCGATCTCGTCGAGGAAGATCGTTCCATGATTGGCTTGCTCGAACCACCCGGCACGTGAGGTCGACGCCCCGGTGAACGCGCCTTTTTCATGGCCAAAAAGTTCCGATTCAAACAGCGTCTCAGGAATGGCAGCGCAATTGACCTTGATGAACGGTCCGTCATGTCGCGCACTGGCGAGGTGGAGCGCTCGTGCAAACAGCTCCTTGCCCGTGCCTGACTCACCGAGAAGGAGAACGCTGGCTGAAGCGTGCGACACCCGTTCGAGTTCTGCCAGCGCGCGCAGCAGCGCAGGCGAACGCCCGATGATGCCGTAGCGAGCGGTCGCCGACTCAAGCGCCTGGCTCAGCAAGGCATTCCTGGATTCGAGCTCTCTCGTCTGCGCCTGAACCAGTTGGCGCAATTGCAGAAGCTGACCCGACAGCGTTGCCAGGAGACGGAGAACGGCTACATCCTCGCTGAGCGCTCGATTCCTGCGCCGGATGCGGTGTGCCGCGAGGACGCCGATGGTTGTCTTGCCCAGCTCGATGGGGACTGCAATGAACGCGACCGTCTCCTGAGGCAGCCGCGAGCGTTCGACGGCACGATTGAGGAACCGGGGATCGGCATCAATGCTTTGCACGATGCTCGTCTGGCCGGTGGACAGGACCGCCCCCGTGATGCCCTCTCCGACCACATACCGGCCACGGGACATCTCGGCCTTCGTCAGGCCGTAGGCAAAGTGGATGGAAGCCTCTTCGAATGGCGACGAGCGCTCGCTTCCTTTTTCGAAGGAGTCCAGGAGCACAACCCGTCCCCGATTCAGACCTAGAAGCTCGGACATGAGGTGGAGCATTTCCCGAAACACGACGTCGGGGGCCAAGCTCTTGCCTACAAGGCGCATCACCTCACCGAGAAGCAGGTGTTCCTGTTCTCGCCAGCTTGGCTCGGTTCTCGGGGCTGCGGCGGCGAGCGCTCGGCGCACGGGTCTGGACATGACTGCTCGATCCTGCTCAGGTGATGAGCCAATACATTGAACTCCGCATTATTCTTGAAGATCGCGATCGTGGGGACGACCGCAGGATCGGGCCGGCGAGAATGGTCCAATGGTTGTCAATATTGGACACTGAGCCGAGCAGGCTCGGCTGGCGGAAGCAAGCGATGACAAAGGAACAACGGCGCGTCCTCGAAATCCAGCGCCTGGACTATCAGCCGGACGGAGACTATCCACTCGATCTGGAAATCTTCCGCGTGTCCGACCTGCGGCGGCGGGTGGGTACTGAGATCCTGGGTTCAACGCATCGGTATGCATTCCTGACACTGCTCTGCGTTACCCGTGGCGTTTGCACGCAACTGTTGGACTTCGAGTCAGTCCCCTGTGCGCCAGGCTCGTTGGTGTTGGTGCGACAGGGCATGGCCCACAGCTTCGGACCCGAGGAAGATTGGGACGGATGGATGGTCCTGTTTCGGCCCGAGTTTCTGTTGCCTTCGTCCCTGATCGAGGTCAGTCAAACCGGCGTTTCCGATCTGGACGGACTGCCAACCCATCTGGTGCCGGCCGACACTGAAGCGGCCATGGTCACCCGCGCGATCGCGCAGATGCACGACGACACGCGAATGGGCGCAGCGGCAGTGGACATGCACGCACTGCTGCGTTACCAGCTCTGCGCATTGCTGACTAGGATTCGCATCATCCATGCACAGAACGAGGCACGTGTTGCAGCCCGGAGTCCTGCATCGCAACGTTTCAAGGAGTTCGAGTCGCTCGTGGAGAAGCACTTCGCCGCTTGGCATCATGCGTCCCGGTACGCCGAGCGCATGGGATGCTCCGAGAAAAGCCTTGCCCGCGCCACGATGGACTCCGCGGGCATGAATCCCAAGGCCTTCATCTCGGCGCGGGTCGTTCTGGAGGCCAAGCGGCTGTTGGCGCACACGGAACTGTCTGTCTCGGACATTGCCGAACGTATTGGCTTCAGCGATCTGTCCAACTTCGTCAAGTTCTTCAAACGCGAGGCCGAATGCACATCCATGGAGTTTCGCCGTCGACAAAGACCTTTCCATCGCGGATCCACATCGAAGGGCTGAATCTATCTGCTCCACCCATAAGTTCGCCGCCGCGCACGCCGATCGTCTTCGAATCGGCCGTCGCGCCAAAAGGACACCTGATGGAGTAAGACTTCGACATCGCCGTGTCTCGGCGAATGGAGGTAGGCCACGAATTCTGACAGGCGTTTCGTTGCTGTGGGGCGGCTTGATAGCTTCACCCGCGCTTCCGCTGCTCATGAACGCGATGGCACAACATGGTACCCACAACTGCGCAGGCGCAAGGCCATTGGCAGATTCTTGGACGCAAGTTCGGAAAGAACCTTGCTCATAGGCTCGGCTGGACGGGCCAACGCCCACGGAACGAGCGGCGAAGACGCAGGGGTGATGGCCACGGGCCAAGCCCTGGCCGACGGTTTCAGCGCGATGAAGCCGATCAGTTTGCGATGCGAGCACATAGTGATACGCCAGGCAGTAGCGGTCGATGCGGGCGAGCAGGTGGAGCGCGAGTCCGCGTCTCAACTTACACCCGAGCCACCGGAAATCGATCCATGCTCCAGGGGATGCATCTAGGTTTTGGACTGAAGACGCTGTTTCAACCGCGGAAGCGCTCTGAGTCCGACCGCTACGATGATCGCCACGGCCTGCACGAGCAATTGAACCGCCGGGCTTGCGCCAAGGGCGAGAACCAGCTGCTGCAGTTGGGCCATGAACAGCGCGGCGAGAGCGGTTGCCACGATGCTCCCTCTGCCGCCGCTGAACTGCGTTCCGCCCACGATCACGGCGACGATGCCAGGGAGCAGGTAGTCGGCGCCCGCGGTCTGCGACGCCGATCCCACGAAACCTGCGAGCATCATGCCGGCCAGCCCAAAGCACACGCTAGCCGCCGCATACGCGCCGACCTGGTAACGAAGTACACGCAACCCCGACGCGGCAGCCGCCCTTGGACTCGTGCCGACGGCGACAAAACGTCGTCCCGTCAACGTCTTGTTCACCAGTACTGCAACAAAGCCGATACTGGCGAGTGCGAATACGAGGCTGGACGGCAGTCCCAGGATGTGCGTGTGCGTCAGATCCTGAAAGCCTTTCGGCAAGGTCATTGCCGTTCCTCCCGAGATCGCCCTCACCCCTCCGAGCAGCAACGCGTCGACAGCAAGGGTGGCGACGATCGGGCTGATGTTGACGCGTGCTACCAAAATTCCGCTCACCGTCCCGAAGAGCGCCGTGATGGCGACGGTGGCAACGATAGGAAGAAGGATCATTCCGGTACGATTTGCAAGGATGGCCAGCACCAACCCGGCGATCGTCATCAAGCTGCCCGCTGACATATCCAGGCCACGCTGGCGAATGACGAGCATTTGGCCCACCGCCACGACTGCGAGAAAGCTCGCGAACGGGGCCATGGCGGTCAGCGCGCCCAAGCGCAAGGTATCGGGCGCTAACCACGCCGATAGCAGCACCAGCAGGGCAATCGCAATCCAGACGAATCCGAATTCACCAACCGCCAATGGCGGCAGTTTGATCATCCGGGACGGGAGCTTCTTGACGTCGACGTGCGAGTTCATGTTCGTAAGCATCTGGTCGATCAACCGGCAAGCACGAGCTGACGGCTTTTGGAATGGACCGCGACGGCTGCGATGATCATGGCGCCCAGCAGATAGGACTGCCAAGCCTCGCTGAGCCCGAGGAAGGTGGTCGCGACATTCACCTGCGCGATCAGGACCGCTCCTAGAACGGAGCCCACAAACGAGCCACGTGCTCCGAAGTCCATGCACAAGGCCAGCGCGACTACGATCACAAATGTCAGCGGCACAAAACCGAAGTTCAGGTTGATGGCGTCCATCACCACGTCATTGATCAATCCGTCTGACGTGGGTCTGAGCACGAGCGAGACGCCTTGCAACGCCATGAACGTCGCTAGCGTCGCGACCATCGGATGAAGGCCGATCGGCTCTACAAGCACCCAGTTGAATGCTCCGACCAACATGGCGATGGCAATGACGGCCACCACGCTACCCACGACGCCGAAGCCAGACAATGGACCTGACAGCAAAAAGGACTGGCTCACCACAATGACGCCCATCAATGGCCCCACGGAAAGGTCGATTCCACCTACCAGCATCAGCGCCTGCTGCGCGCATGCAACCAGCGCCAAGGTCGATATCAGCGCGAGCATTCCGCTGAAATTGCGGCCGCTCAGGTAGTTCTCGTTGGATGCCGCCGTGAAGATTCCCAACAGGGTCACCACAATTGCAATCATCACAAGGGGTGCCCAGTCCGTGGACAGCATCTCGGCGAGTCTTGCGGGGCCTGTCTTCGAGCGGCTCGCCTTGGCGTGTAGTCCTTGACGGACGTTCGTTGCAGTGAGGATGGCCGAGATGATTCCATTCTCGCTGACCTTCTCGCCGGCAAGCTCCGCAGCCACGGAGCCACGAGAGAACACGAGGACGCGGTCGCAAAGCCCGGCAAGCTCGGCCGCATCCGAAGACACGACGATGGCCGCCCGGCCCTCGGCCGCAGTCTTTCTGAGAATTCGATAGATCTCTAGCCGCGAGCCGACGTCGACACCCTGCGTCGGCTCGTCAACAAGAAGCACCGCCGGCTCGGCAGCCAAGGCGCCGCCGATGACGACCTTTTGCTGGTTGCCACCCGACAGCGACCTGATTGGATCGTCGAGGGAGCCAAGCTTGACGGAGAGCGCTGACAGAGTTTCCCGGGCACGAACGCCTTCACCCCGCGAGTTGACAATACCGCGTCGGACGTCTTTCGCCAGACTTCGAAGGCTGAAGTTGGCAGTGATTGGAAGGTCCTCGAAGACGCTCTCGGCATGCCGGTCGTTCGAGATGAACTGCATCCCTGCTTCGGTTGCATGGTCCGGATGCCGAAGCGTTTTCGACTGACCATTGACCCATACGTGCCCCTCGCCAGGATTCAGTCCGGCAAGCGACCTGAGAAACTCTCGTTGACCGTTGCCGTCCACCCCAGCCAACCCAAGGATCTCACCAGGGAACAAGCTCATCGACACGTTGTCGACTCCAACGCCGCGATAGTCGGCCACTTCCAGGATGGGCGCACCAACTCGCTGTGTGCATTTGGCAGGAAACTCGGCGTTGATCGAAGCTCCGACGATAAGCTCGATGATCATCTGTTCACTCAAGCCGTCGACTTGATAGGTTCCCTGCCCTCGGCCGTCGCGCAGCACGGTCACGCGGTCCGCAATCTGTCGGACCTCTCGAATCCGGTGTGAGATGTAGATGACCCCGGTACCGCCCGCCGTCACTTCCGCGATGCACTCGAACAGACGCTCGACATCCTTCGCCTGCAGATGTTCAGTCGGCTCGTCCAGAACAAGGACGCGCGGACAGCAGGCAAGGGCGCGGACGATGTCGACTATGAAGCGCTGCTCGGAAGTCAGTGTATTCACCCGCGCGCCAGGCTCGATGCCTGACGCACTTCTCCAGCGCTTCAACAAGCCAGCTGCCCATACCTGTAGATCGCTGACAGGTGGCCGAAACTCGGCGGTGACGCCGAGATACAGGTTTTCCGCAACGGACAAGTCAGGCATCAATGCCGGCTCCTGTCTCACCATGGCAAGCCCGAGCTGACGCGCGCGATGCGGGTCACCGATGGTCGACTCACCGGCAATGAGAACCTGTCCCGCATCCGGTATGACCGCGCCGGATGCGATGCCCATGAGGGTCGATTTACCGGCCCCGTTCTGCCCTATCAGGCCATGAACTTCGCCCGGCTGCACAATCAGCGTCACGCCATTTAACGCCCGCACGGCGCCGTAAGACTTGCCAACGTCGAGCGCTGAAAGTACGGGCTGGGCAGTATTGCTCGGAGCCATTGCGGTGTTCCTTCCTGAAGCCGAGCTATTTGAACAGCTCAGTCAGAGCAGCATTCGTCAGCCTGCCAGACAGGTCTGCATCAGGAGGGAAGGACATGTCGCAACGCGGGTCCGTGTTGGTTGTGCTGTCGACGTAGGGATAGGGACTCCAGCCAAGCGGTTCCGTGTATGGCGTGCCCGAGTGCGCTGCCATTGCGCGCCTCGCGGCAGCGCGGATCAAGGTCGTGGTGCCATCAAGCGAGAAGTACGGCCACGCCTTGCCAGCCTTTTTGTACTCGAGGTACTTGCAGTTGAGCTCGTTGCTGCTAGCAAGCGTTGCCTGCGCGGGGATAGGGAGGCCGGCTTGCTCAAAAGCCTTGATTGCCGCATTCGTTGTCAAGCCGTAATCGGAGCCGATCCCGTCGATCTTTCCGTGCTTCGCAATCAGCGCCGTGATTGCTTTCTGGGCATCGGCAGGATTCCAGTTGGTCACGACATAGTTTTCCTCGACCAACTTAAGGCCAGGGTGCTTCTTGACGCCGTCTTTGAAGGCATCCATGAAGCGCTGCGAAGAGGTCGCGCCCGGGGGGCCGCCCAAGAAGATTACGTTGCCCGTTTTCACTGTCTTTGCACACGACCTTCGTGACGTTCTTGCACTTCGAGAGTTCATCTCTGAACTCTTGCGCGGTCGTTTTGAACCAGGCGGCACCGCCGAACCCGTCCAGAAGGGCAACCACGGCAGGCTTCGATCCACAAAGCGGCGTGATATCGCTCTGCTTGGCCAGGTTGCCGATTTGGGCTGATGCTGGATTCGAGGCGACCAGAAGGGTTGAGGTCACCAACGCGGCGTAAAGTGCCGCCCTGCGCCCGGTTCTTGAGATTCCAGAATAAGAGATCATCAAAGTCTTTCTGAAGGCGCGATTCATATGACGAAGAATCGCGTCCCGATGTTGAACACTAGCGAGCCGTCAGCGTCATCGCCATGGCCCGCATACCCGTTCGATCCGTCGAACCCTCGTTTGTGAGTACTGCAAAGGTATCCGCAGGATGGAATTGCCGTTGGCTTCGCGCGGCCAGATCGTTGGCTCAGAAATGACAGAACCCGTTTCTCAACCAAGCTGCCCAGGGATGCCAGCGCTGCGGCGACCGCGCTGCCAGCCGCCGTGGCCGCAGAAACACCAACCTGAAGCCATCAGAGCGCTCGGTGCGCACGCCCTACGTCCCGCACACAACAGTCGGCCGGCATTGCGAAGTTCTCGTTATTCCGGAAACGATGATCGTTAGTGATCGACTGTTTGATGGCGGGGCACAATCCGCCGCCCTTAGGCGGCCCGCAGACGGGCCGAGTATTCGATGGGGCTTAGTTTGCAGATGCAGCTGCCGAAGGCTGCATGAGACGTCCATGCAACAACGGTGCCGTGGCTTCACGGATGCGCAACTGAACAAGCACGTCCCTGCGCAACGCAGCGTCGGTAGGACCCGCCGTGCGATCGCGCAAGACGAACAACGACGCGCCACTACCGCCCCGAGCATTGCGCGACCGGACGCGCAGAACGTCGATGCTGACGGATGCTATGAACCGGGGATCTCGGCCTTCCTCGCGTAGCGGCAGGCTGATCTCAGTGCAGGCCTCGAAGCTGCGGCACCATTGGTCCGTTGATCGGTGCCAGGCCTTTGGTCCGAGACTGGTTCAATAGTTTTGGTGAGGTCGTCACGTTCACGGTTCAGTGCGCCCTTCGCTCCTTGCCCCTAGTTTTTGATGATGTCTTGCAGCATGCGAAGCCGCGTTTGCTCAAGCCGCTGGCGGCGTTCGTCGTCCCAAGTGAAAATCCCTTTGCCGCTCGCATATCCGAAATCGCCAGAATCAACAAGGCGTTGAAGGCCGGCAAGAGGCTCTTCATCAGCGCAAAGTTCTGGCCAAAGCTGGGAGCTTACGGACATGAAAGTTTTTAGGCCGCCCACATCTGCGCTTTGAAGCGGCCCGGACCATCGATACCGACGTCCAACCGTCTGAGTGATGACGTAATCGATTGTCTCCGCATCAGCTACGCCAGTATCGAGCATGTGGAGGGCTTCTCTCAGCACAGCAAACTGAATTCGATTCCCGATGAATCCTGGAACGGACTTCTTCAAAACAACGGGGTCACAGTCGCTCGAACGGAGCAGTTGCAAGCAAGATTGCAC
>NZ_JBFTPJ010000151.1:0-8267 GCF_056398445.1 Variovorax sp. 01T439_2 | reverse complement strand
GCGCTGCACGGCGGCTTCCGTCCCTTCGGCGGCACCTTCCTGACTTTTTCCGACTACGCGCGCAACGGCGTGCGCATGTCGGCGCTGATGAAGCTGCCGGTGATCTACGTCTTCACGCACGACTCCATCGGGCTCGGCGAGGACGGCCCGACGCACCAGCCGGTGGAGCATGCCTCGAGCCTGCGGCTGATTCCCGATGTCGATGTCTGGCGCCCGGCCGATGCCACCGAGACGGCCGTGGCCTGGCGCCAGGCGCTGCGCCGCGTCGATGGGCCGAGCTGCCTGCTGCTGACGCGCCAGGCGCTGCCGCATGCCGGCGACGGCGATGAGCGCATCGAGTCGATCGCGCGCGGCGCCTATGTGCTGCGCCGCCCGGAGGCCGAGTGCGTGGCGCTGCTGGCAAGCGGCTCCGAAGTGGGCGTGGCGCTGGCCGCGGCGGCCCTGCTGGCGCAGGAGGGCATCGAGGCGCGCGTGGTGTCCGTGCCGTGCATGGACGTGTTCGAACGCCAGGATGCCGAATGGCGCCACGCGGTCGTTCCGCGCCACCTGCCGCGCGTGGCGGTGGAGGCCGGCAGCACGGGCCTGTGGTGGAAGTTCGTCGGCGAATACGGCGACGTGGTCGGGCTCGACCGCTTCGGCGAATCGGCGCCGGCCGGCGAGCTCTTCAAGCTGTTCGGCCTCACGGCCGAAGTGGTGGCCGAGCGCGCCCGCCGCCTGCTCGCGAACGCCGCGCTGGCCAACGTGAAAGAGGCCGCATGAGCTTCAACACGCTCGATCAGGTCGACCTGCGCGGACAGCGCGTGTTCATCCGCTGCGACCTCAACGTGCCGCTCGATGCCTCGGGGCGCATCAGCGACGACACGCGCATCCGCGCCAGCCTGGGCGGCATCCGCCATGCGCTGTCGCAAGGGGCGCGCGTGATGGTCGCCTCGCACCTGGGCCGCCCGAAGGAAGGCCGGCTTGCACCCGGCGAATCGCTGGCGCCGGTGGCGAAGCGGCTCGGCGAGCTGCTGGGCGCGCCGGTGGCGCTGGTGGCCGACTGGATCGACCGCCCCTTCGACGTGGCACCCGGCGAGGTGGCGCTGCTCGAGAACTGCCGCGCGAACGTCGGCGAGAAGGCCAATGCCGAAGCCCTGGCGCGGCGCATGGCGGCCCTGTGCGACGTGTACGTGAACGATGCCTTCGGCACCGCGCACCGCGCCGAGGCCACCACCGAGGCGCTGGCCCGGCTCGCGCCCATTGCCTGCGCCGGTCCTCTGATGGCGTCGGAACTCCATGCGCTCGGCCGTGCGCTAGCGAACCCCGCGCGGCCGCTGGCCGCGATCGTCGGCGGCGCCAAGGTGTCGACCAAGCTGTCGATCCTCGAATCGCTCGCCGCGCAGGTCGAGTGGCTGGTGGTGGGCGGCGGCATGGCCAACACCTTCCTGCTCGCGGCGGGCCATCCGATCGGCCGGTCGCTGTGCGAGCCCGAGATGGTGGACACCGCGCGTGCCGTGGCCGCGGCGCTCGCGGCGCGCGGTGCGCAGCTTTTCATGCCGACCGACGTGGTCACGGCCACCGAGTTCTCGCCGACGGCGCGCGCGACCGTGAAGGCCGTGGCCGACGTGGCGCCCGACGACATGATCCTGGACTTCGGCCCGGAGTCGGTGGCGCGGCTCGTCGCGATGCTCGGCCAGTGCAAGACCATCGTCTGGAACGGCCCGCTCGGCGTGTTCGAGATCGAGCAGTTCTCGCACGGCACGCGCACGCTGGCCCACGCGATCGCGCGCATGGATGCGTTCTCGCTCGCGGGCGGCGGCGACACCGTGGCCGCCATCAACCAGTTCGAGGTGGAGGAGTGCATCGACTACGTCTCGACGGCGGGCGGCGCCTTCCTCGAATTCCTCGAAGGCAAGAGCCTGCCGGCCGTCAAAGCGCTCCAGGACCGGCGGCATTGACGCCCCCATCACCGATTTTTCACATCCACAGGAGCTTCCCATGGCCATGATTTCGCTGCGCCAATTGCTGGACCACGCCGCCGAGCACCAATACGGCGTGCCGGCGTTCAACGTCAACAACCTGGAGCAGATCCAGGCCATCATGCAGGCCGCGCGCAAGACCGACAGCCCCGTCATCCTGCAGGCCTCGGCCGGTGCGCGCAAGTACGCGGGCGAAGCCTTCCTGCGCAAGATGGTCGAGGCCGCCGCCGAAATGTACCCCGAGATCCCGATCGTGATGCACCAAGACCATGGCGCAAGCCCGTCGATGTGCATGCAGGCCATCCGCTCGGGCTTCACCAGCGTGATGATGGACGGCTCGCTGATGGAAGACGCGAAAACGCCTGCGAGCTACGACTACAACGTGGGCGTGACGAGCCGCGTGGTGGAGATGGCGCATGCGGTCGGCGTCTCGGTCGAGGGCGAGCTGGGCTGCCTCGGCTCGCTCGAGTCGGGCATGGCGGGCGAGGAAGACGGCAGCGGTGCCGAGGGCGTGCTGACGCACGACCAGCTGTTGACCGATCCGCAGCAGGCGGCCGACTTCGTCTCGCGCACCGGCGTGGATGCGCTGGCCATTGCCATCGGCACCTCGCATGGCGCCTACAAGTTCAGCCGCAAGCCGACCGGCGACATCCTTGCGATCGACCGCATCAAGGAGATCCATGCGCGCATTCCGAAGACGCACCTCGTGATGCACGGCTCCTCGTCGGTGCCGCAGGAATGGCTGGCCGTGATCCGCGACTTTGGCGGCGACATCAAGGAAACCTACGGCGTGCCGGTGGAGGAGATCCAGGAGGGCATCCGCCATGGCGTGCGCAAGGTCAACATCGACACCGACATCCGGCTCGCGATGACCGGCGCCATGCGCCGCGCGATGGGCCAGGACCGCAGCGAATTCGATCCGCGCAAGTTCCTGAAGGAGGCGACCGCGGCGGCGCGCGACGTCTGCATCGACCGCTTCCAGGCCTTTGGCACCGCCGGCATGGCGTCGCGGATCAAGCCGGCGGCACTGCAGTAGGCGCGGTGCGGCGCTGCTATTCGAGCAGCGCCCGGTGAATGCGGATCGCCTCGACCGACACKGGGTTCAGTTCCCCCGGTCCGCCGGCATCCAGGTGCGCCAGCAGCTCGCGCCGCATGCGCGGTTCCCAGAAGCGCTTGAGGTGCAGCGCGAGGTCATGCAGGGCTTCGCTGCGGTCGGGCATGGCTTCGAAGAAGCTGCCCATCTGGTTCACCATGCGGATCAGCTGGTCGACGTGCATTGCAGAAAACCTCAGGCGTTGGCGGGCAGGCCGTTGAGCCGCCACGGGTGGGTGTAGATGACCAGGTCGTCGCCGCGCACGAAGCCCGCCAGCGTCAGGCCCGCGTCTTCTGCAATGGCCGTGGCCAGCGAGGTCGAGGCCGATACGGCGGCCAGCAGCGGCACGCCGGCGGCGACGGTTTTCTGCACCATCTCGAAACTCGCGCGGCTGGTCACCGCGATGAAGCCGGTGGAGGCGGCCACACTGCTTCTTGCGAGCGCGCCGACGAGCTTGTCGAGTGCGTTGTGGCGGCCGACGTCCTCGCGCACCAGCAGGGCTTCGCCCTCGGCGCTGCACCAGGCCGCCGCGTGCACGGCGCCGGTGACCTTCTGCAGCACCTGCATCGATGCCAGCTCCCGCATGCCGCGCGCGACAGCGCGGGTCGAGAGCGCCGGGCCCTCGGGCAGCGGCGGCAGCGCACGCGTGACATGCGCCAGGCTCTCCGTGCCGCAGAGGCCGCAGCCTGTGCGCCCGGCCATTGAGCGGCGGCGCGCCTTCAGCCGCGCGAAGGCCGCGCTTGCCACGTCGAGCTTGAGGGTGATGCCCTCGGGCGCGTACGCTTCCTCGACGCCGTAGAGTTCATTGCGCCCGAGCAGGATGCCCTCGCTGAGCGCAAAGCCCAGCGCGAAGTCGGCCAGGTCGGTGGGCGTTGCAAGCATCACGGCGTGTGCAATGCCGTTGAACTCCAGCGCGACCGGCACCTCCACGGCCACCCAGTCGCGGTTGTCGAAGGCCTGGAGCGCGCGCACGCCGCGCACGGGCAGAAGTTCCGCGCTCCCGGGGCGCAGCGGTACGTCGGACAGGTTCACTTGGCGGCCGCCGTTTCTTCGATGCGCTTGCTCAGCAGTTCTTCCTGCAGCGCGTTGAACCGGCTGTATTCCTGCTGCCATTCGGAAGGCTGCATCACCGGCATCACCTGCACCGCGGTCACCTTGAACTCGGGGCAGTTGGTGGCCCAGTCGGAGTTGTCGGTGGTGATCACGTTGGCGCCCGATTCGGGGAAGTGGAAGGTGGTGTAGACCACGCCCGGCTGCACGCGCTCGGTGATGGTGGCGCGCAGCACGGTTTCGCCCGCGCGGCTCCRGATGCCGACCCAGTCGCCCTCGGCAATGCCGCGGTCCTCGGCGTCGGCCGGATGGATTTCGAGCCGGTCCTCGCTGTGCCACTGGTTGTTCTCGGTGCGGCGCGTCTGCGCGCCCACGTTGTACTGCGAGAGGATGCGCCCGGTGGTCAGGATCAGCGGGTACATGCGCGTGACCTTCTCGTCGGTCGGCACGTACTGCGTGATGATGAACTTGCCCTTGCCGCGCACGAACTCGCCGATGTGCATGGTCGGCGTGCCTTCCGGCGCAGCCTCGTTGCAGGGCCACTGCACGCTGCCCAGCTTCGCGAGCTTGGCGTAGCTCACGCCCGTGAAGGTGGGCGTGAGCGCGGCGATCTCGTCCATGATCTCCTCGGCGCTCGCGTAGTTCATGGGGTAGCCCAGCGCGTTGGAGAGCAGCTGCGTCACCTCCCAGTCGGCATAGCCGGCCTTGGGCGGCATGACCTTGGTGACGCGCGAGATGCGGCGCTCGGCGTTGGTGAAGGTGCCGTCTTTTTCGAGGAACGACGCGCCCGGCAGGAACACGTGCGCGTACTTGGCGGTCTCGTTCAGGAACAGGTCCTGCACCACGATGCATTCCATCGCCATCATCGCCTCGGCCACGTGCTGGGTGTTGGGGTCCGACTGGACCACGTCCTCGCCTTCGCAGTACAGGCCCTTGAAGCTGCCGGTGATGGCGGCATCGAACATGTTGGGAATGCGCAGCCCCGGCTCGGCCCGCAGCGCCACGCCCCACGCGTCTTCGAAACTGCCGCGCGCGGTGCTGTCAGACACATGGCGGTAGCCCGGAAGCTCGTGCGGGAACGAGCCCATGTCGCAGGAACCCTGCACGTTGTTCTGGCCGCGCAGCGGGTTCACGCCCACGCCTTCGCGGCCCACGTTGCCGGTGGCCATGGCCAGGTTGGCGATGCCCATCACCATGGTCGAGCCCTGGCTGTGCTCGGTCACGCCCAGGCCGTAGTAGATGGCGGCATTGCGCTTGCCGTCGTGGCCCTTGGCGAAGAGCCGCGCGGCGGCGCGCAGCTCGGCGGCCGGTACGCCGGTCACGGCTTCCATGGCCTCGGGCGAGTTGGCCGGGCGCGCGACGAATTCGCGCCACTCGTTGAACGACTTGGGCTCGCAGCGCTCGGCCACGAAGGCCTCGTCGACCAGGCCTTCGGTCACGATCACATGCGCCATGGCGCTGATGACCGCCACGTTGGTGCCGGGCCTGAGCTTGAGGTGGTGGTCGGCCTTGACGTGCGGCGACTTCACCAGGTCGATGGTGCGCGGGTCGATCACGATCAGCCGGGCGCCGGCGCGCAGGCGCCTTTTCATGCGCGACGCGAACACCGGGTGGCCGTCGGACGGATTGGCGCCGATCACCATGATCACGTCCGACTTCTCGACCGACTTGAAGGTCTGCGTGCCGGCCGATTCGCCCATGGTCTGCTTCAGTCCGTAGCCGGTGGGCGAATGGCACACGCGCGCGCAGGTGTCGACGTTGTTGTTGCCGAAGGCCGCGCGCACCAGCTTCTGCACCAGGTAGCCCTCTTCGTTGGTGCAGCGCGAGGACACCAGGCCGCCGATGGAATCGGTGCCGTACTTGGCCTGGATGCGGCGGAACTCGCTGGCGGCGTAGCTGACGGCTTCGTCCCAGCTCACCTCGCGCCACGGGTCGGTGATCTTGCTGCGGATCATGGGCTTGAGAACGCGGTCCTTGTGGGTGGCGTAGCCCCAGGCGAAGCGGCCCTTCACGCACGAGTGGCCTTCGTTGGCCTTGCCGTCCTTCCAGGGCACCATGCGGACCACTTCGTTGCCCTTCATCTCGGCCTTGAAGCCGCAGCCCACGCCGCAATAGGCGCAGGTGGTGATGGCGCTGTGCTCGGCCTGGCCCAGCCAGATCACCGATTTTTCCTGCAGCGTGGCGGTGGGGCAGGCCTGCACGCAGGCGCCGCAGCTCACGCATTCGGATTCCATGAAGGGCTGGTCCTGGCCTGGCGACACGCGCGACTCGAAGCCGCGGCCGCTGATGGTGAGCGCGAAGGTGCCCTGCGTTTCTTCGCAGGCGCGCACGCAGCGGTTGCAGACGATGCACTTGGCCGGGTCGTAGGTGAAGTAGGGATTGGACTCGTCCTTGGCGCTCTTCAGGTGGTTGGCGCCGTCGTAGCCATAGCGCACGTTGCGCAGGCCCGTGACACCGGCCATGTCCTGCAGCTCGCAGTCGCCGTTGGCGGCGCAGGTGAGGCAGTCCAGCGGATGGTCGGAGATGTAGAGCTCCATCACGCCCTTGCGCAGCTCCTGCAGCCTCGGGCTTTGCGTGCGCACCTTCATGCCGGCCTCGGCCGGCGTGGTGCACGAGGCCGGATAGCCTTTGCGCCCGTCGATCTCCACCAGGCAGAGCCGGCAGGAGCCGAAGGGCTCCAGGCTGTCGGTCGCGCACAGCTTGGGCACCTGCACGCCCGCGTCGACCGCGGCGCGCATCAGCGAGGTGCCCTTGGCCACCGTCACCGGCATGCCGTCGATCTCGAGCGTGACTTCCTCGGTGGACTCGCGGCGCGGCGTGCCGTGGTCGATGTCTTGCGATGGGTTCAGCATGGGGTGTCTCCTCTCTGTTCGGTCAGGCTGCGGCGCGGTCGGGGGCTTCGATGCCGAAGTCCTCCGGGTAGTGATTGATGGCCGAGAGCACGGGGTAGGGCGTCATGCCACCCATCGCGCAGAGCGAGCCGTGCAGCATGGTGTCGCACAGGTCGCGCAGCAGGATGACCTGCTGCGGCCGGTTCTGGTTGCTCGTGATCTTGTCGATCACTTCCACGCCGCGCGTGGAGCCGATGCGGCAGGGCGTGCACTTGCCGCAGGACTCGATCGCGCAGAACTCCATCGCGTAGCGGGCCAGCTGCGACATGTCGGCCGTGTCGTCGTGCACCACGATGCCGCCGTGCCCGACCACCGCGCCCACGGCCGCATAGGCCTCGTAGTCGAGCGGCAGGTCCCACTGCGATTCGGGCACGTAGGCGCCCAGCGGACCGCCCACCTGCACCGCCTTGATCGGCCGGCCGCTCGCGCTGCCGCCGCCGAAGTCGTAGAGCAGTTCGCGCAGGCTCAGGCCGAAGGCCTTCTCGACCAGGCCGCCATGCCGGATGTTGCCGGCCAGCTGGAACGGCAGCGTGCCGCGCGAGCGGCCCATGCCGTAGTTCTTGTAGAAGTCCGCGCCGCGCGCCAGGATGAGGGGCACCGACGCCAGCGTGATCACGTTGTTGATGACGGTGGGCTGGCCGAACAGGCCCTGCAGCGCCGGCAGCGGCGGCTTGGCGCGCACGATGCCGCGGCGGCCTTCCAAGCTTTCGAGCAGCGCGGTTTCCTCGCCGCACACGTAGGCGCCCGCGGCCTTGCGCACGGTCAGTCGGAAGGCGTGGCCCGAGCCCAGGATGTCGTCGCCCAGGAAGCCCGCCTGCTCCGCATGGCGGATTGCCTCGTTCAGCGTGGCAATGGCATGCGGGTATTCCGAGCGAACGTAGATGTAGCCTTCGGTCGCGCCCGTTGCAATGCCCGCGATGGCCATGCCTTCCACCAGCATCAGCGGATCGCCTTCCATCGTCATGCGGTCCGAGAAGGTGCCCGAGTCGCCTTCGTCGGCATTGCAGACGATGTATTTCTGCGGCGCCTCCGCGGCCAGCACGGTCTTCCATTTGATGCCGGCCGGGAATGCGGCGCCGCCGCGGCCGCGCAGTCCGGAGTCGAGCACCTGCTGCACGATCTCGGCCGGTGCGAGCGCCAGCGCGCGGCGCAGTCCGGCAAAGCCTTCGTGCGCCTCGTAGTCGGCCACGGACACCGGGTCGGTCACGCCCATGCGCGCGAAGGTCAGGCGCTCCTGCTTCTTCAGGTACGGAATCTCTTCGGTCAGGCCCAGGT
>NZ_JBFTPJ010000150.1:0-8291 GCF_056398445.1 Variovorax sp. 01T439_2 | reverse complement strand
AGGCCTGGCTCACCGATGGCCCGCTGATCGAGCGCTACGCGCCGCCGCTGGGCCCGGGCGTGGCCGAGCGCTTTGCCTGGTCGCGCGGCGTGACCGATGCGCAGATCGTCGCGGGCCGCGCCTTCCGCATCGCTTTCCGCAGCCACCTGGCCAAACTGCTCGGCAGCGACAGCGTGCTGCTGATGCCGACCATGCCCGACATCGCGCCGCTGCGCAGCGAAGGCGAGGCCGGCCTGGAGGACTACCGCAACCGCGCGATCCGGATGCTGTGCATTGCGGGCCTTGCCGGCTTTCCGCAATTGTCGATGCCGCTCGCGCAGCGCCATGGTGCGCCGCTCGGCATTTCGCTGCTCGGGCCGGCGGGGTCGGACCGGTCGTTGATCGGGTTGGCGGAGCGCATTGCCGGCGGCTGACGCGGCCATCGCGCCCTGGCCCTGACTTGGGCGACACTGCGGCCTTCCATCATGCATTGAGCGCAGGAACAGCAACATGTCGCAGGCCTCGCCGCAATTCGTGGATTTCATCGTCGACCGGCTCTCTGGAATCGACGGCATCACGACCAACCGCTTCTTCGGCGGCACCGGCCTCTCGGCCCACGCCACGCAGTTCGCGATGGTCATGGGCGGCAGCCTCTACTTCGTCGTGGACAAGGACACCCGGCCCAGGTACGAGAAGCTGGGCAGCACCTGCTTTGCCTATGACACGAAGGCGCGGCGGGTCCAGGTGCGCAAGTATTTCGAGGTTCCCATCGAGATCATCGAGGACCATGAGGCGCTGGCGGCCTTGGCAAGGGAAGCCGTTCTCGCGGCGCAAGGCCTGAAGACAAAGAAGCCGGCCGGCAAGCGCGCCTAGTTAGTCGCGCCAATCGACGACCACCCGCGCCGCCAGCGCGCAGGTATCGCAATCGACACTCGCCGCGGCCCGCTCCACCACCACGAAGTCGCCCGCATCCACCGCCAGCAGCGCGTGGTGCCAGGTGCCGGGCGCGAGTGTCACGCCCTGCAGCCCGTCGGTCACGAACGCAGCGAGCGCAGCGGGCGCGGGCGCCTCGCCGGCCGGCGCCACGACGATGACGAAGCGCCTTTCTCCCAAGGGCACGAAAGTCTGGCTGCCGAGCGCGTGGCGCTCCATCTCCGTGACTTCATGCGGAAAGCGCCGCGCCTGCGCACGGAACAGCGCGAGCATCGGCCGGCCGCCCTGCGCGCCGAGCTGCAGGTCGCCGACAAGGTCGAAGCGTTCGGCATTGCCGCCATTGATCGGGCGGCCCTTCTTGCCGGCGGGCACGGCCAGCACCGTGCCGTAGGGCGCGAAAGCCTGGGGTGTCAGCGGTTGCACCGCGAGCGGCATCGGGGCGAGGAAAGCTGCATCGTTCATGCGGCGGAGTACAGCAGAAAACATGCCGATGGTCACCGGGCCTGCGTGCGCTTCCTACCGCTGCGACTGATCAACCGATTCAGCGCCGGGCACCCGCACCCGCTCCAGGATGAAATCGATGAAGGTGCGGATCGCCCGCGTGTGCTGCCGGTTGGGCATGTAGAGCATGAACATCTGCGTGCCGAAGATGCTGAGGCGCCAGTCGTCCAGCGTGGTCACCACGTCGCCCTTGCGCACGTCCTCCTGCACCACGTAGTCGGGCACCAGGCCGATGCCCAGGCCCGCGAGGATAGCCTGGCGCAGGAACAAGAAGTTCTCCGAGATCAGCGTCGGCTCCAGGATCACCTCGCGCCGCACCTCTCCCAGATTCTGGCCCTGGTAGGCCGACACGCGCAGCTGCCGGCCGATGACGGCGGCCGTCACTACCGGCGCGCCCTGCAGTTCGTCGAGCTGCACCGGCAGCGGATGCTTCTCGGCATAGCCGCTTGAAGCGCAGGCCACGTAGCGCACCGGCCCCATCTCGCGCGCCACCAGGTTCTGCGGCGGCTCTGGAATCACGCGGATCGCGATGTCGACCTCGTCGCGCAGCAGGTCCTCGATGCGGTTCTCGAACACCACGTCGAGCACGATGCCGGGGTACTGCCGCTTGAAGTCGATCAGCCAGCCGGCCATCACCAGCTGGCCGTAGCCGCTGGGCACGCTCAGGCGCACGCGGCCCTGCAGGCCCTGGCCCAGCGTGGTGACCGATTCCTTCGCGGCCAGCAGTTCGGCCTGGATCGCCACGCCGTGCTGGTACAGGCGCAGGCCGATCTCGGTCGGTTCGGCGCGGCGCGTGGTGCGGCGCACCAGCTGGGCGCCGACCGAGCGCTCCAGCTGGTTCAGGTGGTAGCTGACGTTGGCGCGGCTCATCTTGAGCCGGCGCGCGGCCGCGCTCAGGTTGCCGGCGTCAAGGATTTCCACCAGCAGGGTCAGCGATTGGAGATCCATGAGCGGATTGTGTCAAAAATTCTTTGACAGTCTGTCAATGGTCTATGCAATTGTCAAAGCACCGGCACCGGCCAAGAATGCGGGGTTCACCCCCAGAGCCTCGGGCCCCTCGCGTTTGCAGCAGGGCTCGCCACGCAAGAGACAAGACAAGCACATGGCCACCACACCCTCCAGCCCTTCCACGTCTTCCGGTCCCGTCAGCTTCGAGCGTCTTGGCGACGTGTTCGTGGTGACCATCGACAACCCGCCCGTCAACGCCCTGGGCGTGGATGTGCGCCGCGGCCTCGTGGCCGCCATCGAGGCGGCCGAGGCCGACGGCGCCGCGGCCGCGGTGCTTCTCGTCGGCGCGGGCCGCAACTTCATCGCGGGCGCCGACATCCGCGAATTCGGCAAGACGCCGCAGCCGCCCTCGCTGCCCGAGGTGTGCCTTGCTATCGAGAACTGCAGCAAGCCGGTGGTTGCCGCCATCCACGGCGCCGCGCTCGGCGGCGGGCTCGAAGTGGCGCTGTCGGCGCACTACCGCCTGGCCGCACCGTCGGCCAAGCTCGGCCTGCCCGAAGTGCAGCTCGGCCTCTTGCCCGGCTCGGGCGGCACGCAGCGCGCGCCGCGCCTGATCGGCGTGAAGCCCGCACTCGAACTGATGCTCAGCGGCCGCCACGCGGGCGCGAAGGAAGCGCTGTCGCTCGGCCTCGTGGACCGGCTCGGCAACGAGGCCGATGCGCGCGCTGAAGGCCTGGCCTATGCGCAGGAACTGGTGGCCGCCAAGGCGCCGGTGCGCCGCACGCGCGAGGCCGGCGGCCTGGCCGACAAGGAAGCCAGCCGCGCCGCGCTCGAAGCCGCGCGCGCCGACACCGCGAAGAAGAGCCGCGGCCTGTTCTCGCCGATGAAGATCATCGAAGCCGTCGAGGCCGCGCTCACGCTGCCCTTCGACGAAGGCATGGCGCTGGAGCGCAAGCTGTTCCTGCAGTGCATCGACAGCCCGCAGCGCGCCGGCCTGATCCACGCCTTCTTCGCCGAGCGCGAAGTGCTGAAGGCGCCCGAGACCCGGTCCGCCGCGCCGCGCGCGCTCGCGTCGGCCGGCATCGTCGGCGGCGGCACCATGGGCGCAGGCATCGCGGTGGCGATGCTCGACGCGGGCCTGCCCGTGACCATGATCGAGCGCGACGAGCCCAGCCTCGCGCGCGGCCGCCAGCATGTCGAGAAGGTGTACGACGGCCTCATCAAGAAGGGCCGCATGACGCCCGAGGCCAAGACCGCCGTGATGGCGCGCTTCTCGGGTTCCACGTCTTATGACGCGCTCGCGCAGGTCGACATCGTGGTCGAAGCGGTGTTCGAGGACATGGGCGTGAAGAAGGCCGTGTTCGCCGAGCTCGACCGCGTGTGCAAGCGTGGCGCGGTGCTCGCCACCAATACCTCCTACCTGGACATCGACGAGATCGCCGAGAGCATTTCGCGTCCGCAGGACGTGGTGGGCCTGCACTTCTTCTCGCCGGCCAACATCATGAAGCTGCTGGAGATCGTGGTGCCCGCCAAGGTCAGCGCCGACGTGGTCGCGACCGGCTTCGAGCTTGCGAAGAAATTGAAGAAGGTGCCAGTGCGCGCCGGCGTGTGCGACGGCTTCATCGGCAACCGCATCCTCGCGGTGTATCGCCAGGCCGCCGACCACATGATGGAAGACGGCGCGTCGCCCTACCAGATCGACGAGGCCGTGCGCAACTTCGGCTACCCGATGGGCCCGTTCCAGGTGTCCGACCTCGCGGGCGGCGACATCGGCTGGGCCACGCGCAAGCGCAAGGCCGCCACGCGCGATCCGCAGGCGCGCTACGTGCAGATTGCCGACCGCATCTGCGAGCGCGGCTGGTTCGGCCAGAAGACGCAGCGCGGCTACTACCTGTACCCCGAGGGCGCCCGCACCGGCCAGCCCGACCCCGAGGTGCTGGCCATCATCGACGCCGAGCGCGAGCGCGCAGGCATCACGCCGCGCACCTTCACCGAGGAAGAAATCATGCGCCGCTACATGGCCGCGATGATCAACGAGGGCGCCAACGTCGTGCTCCAGCGCATCGCGCTGCGCCCGCTCGACGTGGACGTGACCTTCCTCTACGGCTACGGCTTTCCGCGGCACCGCGGCGGCCCGATGAAGTACGCCGACACCGTGGGCCTGCCGAAGGTGCTGGCCGACATCCGCGAATTCGCGAAAGAGGACCCGATCTTCTGGAAGCCCTCGCCGCTGCTGGTGGAGCTGGTCGAGCGCGGTGCCGACTTCGCCAGCCTGAACCAATCCGAGTAACCAGAGCCAGCCGTCCAGGAGACATCCCCCATGCGCGAAGCCGTCATCGTTTCCACCGCCCGCACCCCGCTCACCAAGGCGCACCGCGGCGAATTCAACATCACGCCGGGCCCCACGCTCGCGGCCTTTGCGGTCAAGGCCGCTGTCGAGCGCTCGGGCCTGGATCCCGCGCTGATCGAGGACGCGATCCTCGGCTGCGGCTACCCCGAAGGCACGACCGGGCGCAACATCGCGCGCCAGAGCATCATCCGCGCAGGGCTGCCGATCAGCATCGCCGGCACCACGGTCAACCGCTTCTGCGCCTCGGGCCTGCAGGCGATCGCGATGGCCGCGGGCCGCATCGTGGTGGACGGCGCGCCGGCCATGATCGCGGGCGGCGTCGAGAGCATCTCGCAGATCCGCGGACGTAGCCCCGGCGACGGTGGCGACCTCAGCCTGGACCCGTGGATCGTCGAGCACAAGCCCGCGCTCTACATGGCGATGATCGAGACCGCCGACATCGTGGCCCAGCGCTACGGCATCAGCCGCGAGGCGCAGGACCGCTTCTCGGCCGAGAGCCAGCGCAAGACTGAAGAAGCGCAGCTCGCCGGCCGCTACAGGGACGAGATCGTCGCCTGCACCACCACCATGGCCGTGACCGACAAGGAGACCAAGGAAGTCAGCTACCGCGAAGTCACCGCCACCGAAGACAACTGCAACCGCCGCGGCACCACCTACGAGGCGCTCGCCAAGCTGAAGCCCGTGATGGGCGACGACAAGTTCATCACGGCCGGCAACGCCTCGCAGCTGTCCGACGGCGCCTCGGCCTGCGTGCTGATGGAAGCGAAGGACGCGGAGCGTGCCAACCTCAAGCCGCTCGGCGCCTTCCGCGGCCTTGCGGTGGCCGGCTGCGAGCCCGACGAGATGGGCATCGGCCCGGTGTTCGCGGTGCCCAAGCTGCTCGCGCGCCATGGCCTCAAGGTCGAGGACATCGGCCTCTGGGAACTCAACGAAGCCTTCGCCTCGCAATCGATCTACTGCCAGGAGAAGCTGGGCATTCCGTCGGAACTGCTCAACGTGAACGGTGGCGCGATCTCCATCGGCCACCCCTTYGGCATGACCGGCGCGCGCCTCACGGGCCACGTGCTGATCGAAGGCAAGCGCCGCGGCGCGAAGTACGCGGTGGTCACGATGTGCATTGCCGGCGGCATGGGCGCGGCGGGCCTGTTCGAAATCTATTGAGGAGCGCACGATGGACCTGAACTTCACCCCTGAAGAAGAAGCCTTCCGCGCGGAAGTGCGCGCCTTCCTCGCCGACAAGCTGCCGGTGCGGCTGTCCGAGAAAGTACGCGGCGGCAGGATCCTTGCCAAGGCCGACATGGAGGAATGGCACGCCATCCTCAACGCGCGCGGCTGGCTCGCCAACCACTGGCCCGAGCAGTACGGCGGCCCGGGCTGGACGGCGGTGGAAAAATTCATCTTCGAACACGAATGCGCGCTGGCCTTCGCGCCGCGCATCGTGCCCTTCGGCGTGAACATGCTCGGCCCGGTGCTCATCAAGTACGGCAACGAGGCGCAGAAGCAGCGCTGGCTCCCGCGCATCCTCGATGGCTCCGACTGGTGGTGCCAGGGCTACTCGGAACCCGGCGCGGGCTCCGACCTGGCGGCCGTGAAGACCTCAGCCGTGCGCGGCATCGACGCCCAGGGCGACCACTACATCGTGAACGGCCAGAAGACCTGGACCACGCTGGGCCAGCACGCCAACATGATCTTCTGCCTGGTGCGCACCAACCGCGAGGCGAAGAAGCAGGAAGGCATCAGCTTCCTCCTGATCGACATGACCTCGCCCGGCGTCGAAGTGCGCCCGATCATCACGCTCGACGGCGAGCATGAAGTCAACGAAGTGTTCTTCTCCGACGTGCGCGTGCCGGCCGAAAACCTCGTGGGCGAAGAGAACAAGGGCTGGACCTGCGCCAAGTATCTTTTGACCTACGAGCGCACCAACATCGCGGGCGTGGGCTTCTCGGTGGCGGCGCTCGAGCAGCTCAAGGGCATTGCGGCCACGCAGACGAAGAACGGCAAGCCGCTGGCCGAAGACCCGGCGTTTGCCGCACGCATGGCGCGCGTCGAGATCGATCTGGAGAACATGAAGACCACCAACCTGCGCGTGATCGCTGCCGTGGCGGGTGGCGGCGTGCCGGGCGCGGAAAGCTCGATGCTCAAGATCCGCGGCACCGAGATCCGGCAGGAGATCTCGTCGCTCGCGCGCCGCGCGATGGGCGTTTACGGCCGGCCCTTCGTCGAGGAAGCGCTGCACGACGGCTTCGACGGCGAGACCTTCGGCCCCGCCTACGCATCGGCCGCAGCCGCGCGCTACTTCAACAACCGCAAGCTGTCGATCTTCGGCGGCTCGAACGAAATCCAGAAGAACATCATCTCCAAGATGATCCTGGGCCTCTAAAGGAGACATGCAGTGAACTTCGAACACACCGAAGACCGGCGCATGCTCGCCGACAGCCTGAACCGCTTCATCGCCGAGCAGTACGCCTTCGATGCGCGCGACCGCATCGCAAAATCCGCGCACGGTTTCAGCAAGGAGATCTTCCAGAATTTCGCCGAACTGGGCGTGATCGGCGCGCTGTTCAGCGAGGCCGACGGCGGCTTCGGCGGCGGCGGCTTCGACATTGCCGTGGTCTTCGAGGCGCTGGGCCGCGGGCTCGTGGTCGAGCCGCTGCTGGGCGCCGTGATGGTCGGCGAGGCGCTCAGCGCGGCCGGCAGCGATGCGCAGAAGCAAACGCTTGGCGACATCATCAACGGCGTGACCGTCGCAGCCTTTGCGCATGACGAAGCCGACACGCACTACGAACGCACGCGCGTGGCGACCCGCGCCGAACGCAGCGGCGACGGCTGGGTGCTCCACGGCGCCAAGGCCGTGGTGCCGCAAGGCGAGCAGGCCGACCTGTTCCTGGTTTCGGCCCGCAGCTCGGGCAAGGTCGACGATGAAGCCGGCATCTCGCTGTTCCTGGTGCCCGCAAAGACCGCAGGCCTTTCGGTGCGCGGCTGCCCCGCCATCGACGGCGGCCGCGTCGCCGAACTCGCGCTCGACGGCGTGAAGCTCGGCGCCGACGCGCTGCTGGGCACCGAAGGCCAGGGCCACGCGACGCTGGAACGCGCCATCGGCCGCGGTGTGCTCGCGCTGTGCGCCGAGGCACTCGGCGCGATGGAAGCCGCCAAGACCGCGACGCTCGATTACCTGCGCACGCGCAAGCAGTTCGGCATGCTGATCGGCAGCTTCCAGGCGCTGCAGCACCGCATGGCCGACCTGCTGCTCGAGATCGAGCAGGCCCGCTCGGCCGTGATCAACGCCGCGGCCGCCATCGACGGCAGCGACCGCGTGGCGCGCGAGCGTGCGCTGTCGGCCGCCAAGTTCAGCGTCGGCCGCATCGGCGCGCTGGTGGCCGAAGAAAGCATCCAGATGCACGGCGGCATCGGCATGACCTGGGAGCTGCCGCTGCCGCACTACGCCAAGCGGCTCGTGATGATCGACCACCAGCTCGGCGACGAAGACCACCATCTGCAGCGCTACATCGCGCTGGGCCAGGAGGTGGCCGCATGACCGAAAAGACCGTTTTGATKTCGCAGCAGGGCGCGGTCCGAATCC
>NZ_JBFTPJ010000149.1:0-12777 GCF_056398445.1 Variovorax sp. 01T439_2 | reverse complement strand
GGTTGGTGGAGCCGCCGGTGGCCAGCAGCGCCACCATGGCATTGACGATGCAGCGCTCATCGACCATTTCGCCGTTGGGGGGGCAACTGAATTTCGCCTCGCCCGCGCGGCCCAGCACGGTGCGCACGGCCTCGCGCGTGAGCGTCTCGCGCATGGCGTCGCCGGGCTGGATGAAGGCGGTGCCGGGCACGTGCAGGCCCATGGCCTCGAGCAGCATCTGGTTGCTGTTGGCGGTGCCGTAGAAGGTGCAGGTGCCCATGGTGTGGTAGGCCGCCATCTCGGCGTCGAGCAGGCCCTGGCGGCCGACCAGGCCTTGTGCCGCCTGCTCGCGCACCTTCGACTTTTCGTTATTCGACAGGCCCGAGGGCATGGGGCCGGCGGGCACGAACACCGTGGGCAGGTGGCCGAAGTGCAGCGCGCCGATCAAAAGGCCCGGCACGATCTTGTCGCACACGCCCAGCAGCAGCGCGCCGTCGAACATGTCGTGCGTGAGCGCGATCGCGGTGCCCATGGCGATCACGTCGCGGCTGAAAAGGCTCAGCTCCATGCCGGGCGTGCCCTGGGTCACGCCGTCGCACATGGCGGGCACGCCGCCGGCCACCTGAGCGGTGGCGCCGAGGCTGCGCGCCTCCTGCTTGATGATGTCGGGGTAGCCCTGGTACGGCGCGTGGGCCGAGAGCATGTCGTTGTAGGCGGTGACGATGCCGATGTTGGGCGCGCGCTCCGTCACCACCTTGAACTTGTCGTTGGCCGGGATGCCGGCCACGGCGTGCGCGACGTTGGCGCAGCCCATGCGGTCGGAACCCCTGTCGCGGTTGCGGATTTCCGCGAGCCGCCGGAGGTATGCGCTGCGCGGCCCCTGGCTGCGCTCGCGAATGCGATCGGTAACGTCAAGGACGGTGGGATGTGTGCTCATGGGGATGGTTTCGGTCGCGCTGCCGGCCTCTGGCCACTGTCGCTTTTGCGACCTTCGACGTGGAAGTCAATGGTACCAAGACCCCGCGGCCGAGGCCGATGGAAATCCGCACCCCGGCAATACGGATTGGCGGGCCGCAAGGGCCCGCGGCTGGCTCAGTCGACCAGCTTGACTTCGACGCGCCGCGCCTGGGCGTCGTTGCCCGAACCCGCGGTGACGGCGGGCCGCTGCAGGTCGACCTTGCCGGCCGGCACGCCCAGGCCCACCAGCACGTCACGGACTGTTTCAGCGCGTTTCTTGGCGAGCTGCTCGTTGATGGCCGCGTCGCCGGTGGTGTCATGGAAGCCCGAGACCACGGCCTTGCGGCCGCTCTCCACGCCCTTGATGACGGCGGCCAGCGCCTCGGCCGCGCCGGGCGCCAGGTCGGCGCTGCCGGTGGCGAAGTAGAAATTCACCACGCCGTCGGCCACGCGGATGCTGGCCCCGTCGGGAATGACGACCGTCACCGTCTCGGTCACCTCCGCCACCGTGGTGTGGGTGGCCGGCCCTGCGGCCGCCGCAGCCACGGCGACGGCAGGCATGGCAGCCGGCGCCGCGCCATGGTTCTTGTGCCAGAGCACGATGCCCAACACGAAGAAAATCACCAGCGCGATCAGTGCCAGGAGAAATCCGAGGATGAAGTTTTGCTGGCTGTCGTCGTCGCTCATGAGGGGTCGTACTCCGTAAGAAGAAAGAGGCCGGTAAATAATGGTGCGGTGAACCATGATCGCGAAATTGTAGGCGGCGGCCCCTCCGGCCCCGCACCCGATCCCGGACCGCCGGGCCTGGACCCGATGCCCAGGCCGCTGCGCGACCCGCAGCCCATGCTCGAACAGGCCATTGCCGACTGGGGCGGGCGCGACGACCTGTGGCTCTTCGGCTACGGCTCGCTGATCTGGCGGCCCGAGTTCGATTTTGCGGAGCGCCGCCCGGCCTCGGTGCACGGCTGGCATCGCGCGCTCAAGATGTGGAGCCGCATCAACCGCGGCAGCGTGCAGACGCCCGGCCTCGTCTTCGGCCTGCTGTCGGGCGGCAGCTGCCGCGGCATGGTGTTCCGCGTGCCGTCGGCCCACGGGCTCGACACGCTGCGCAGGCTCTGGCTGCGCGAAATGCCCACCGGCGTGTACGACCCGCGGTGGCTCAAGTGCAACACGCCCGAAGGCCCGGTGCGCGCGCTGGCCTTCACGCTCTCCAGGCGCAGCCCCAACTTCACCGGCGAGCTCAGCGACGAGCGCTACCGCCACATCTTCACGCATGCCGTGGGCCGCTACGGCAGCTCGCTCGACTACGCGCGCCAGACCCTGCTGGAGCTGCGCCGCCATTCGATCCACGATGCGGCGCTGGCGCGGCTGGTCGCGCTGGCGCAGGAGCGGCAGGAGGAACAGGAGCGCCAGGCACAGGCCGCGGCGGCGGCCGATTGCGGGACGCCACAGCCTCCGGTATATGTTCCAGGGTCTCCGGACAAAAATTCTTCGTCCCCCCTTCCCCAACAATCCTCCGGACCGTCCAAGGAAAATCCATGAACCATCGCCTTCTCGCCGCCACCGGCACCGCCCTTCTCGCCAGCGCCCTGCTTTCGGCCTGCGGCAGCATGATGGGCGGCAAGCCGAGCGCGGCTGCCGAACTGATGCCCACCGCCGCGATCTCGCCCAACCCCACGCGGGGCACGGTGATCTTCACCGCGCTGGACCATGGCGTGCGCGTGGCCGGCGAGGTGCGCGGCCTGGCGCCGGGCAGCGAGCACGGTTTCCACATCCACGAAAAGGGCGACTGCGGCGACAACGGCAACGCCTCGGGCGGCCACTTCAATCCCGCCGGCGGCACGCACGGCAAGTTCAGCGCGCCGGGCAGCCATGCCGGCGAACTGCCGAGCCTGGTGGCCGACGGCAGCGGCGTGGCACGCTTCAGCGTCGACGTCCACTCGATCTCGCTGGCCGAAGGCACTGCCAGCAACGTGGTGGGCCGCGCGCTCGTGGTGCACCGCGACCGCGACGACTTCACCACCCAGCCGGCCGGCAACTCCGGCCCGCGCACCGCCTGCGCGGTGATCGCGCGGCGCTGACCGGCTAGCCCGGCAGGCGCGCCAGCCAGAGCGCCTCGGCAACGGCCAGGGCCTCGGGCGTGTCGATGTCGGTCACGATGCCGACGTCGTCCACCACGAGGTCGGCCACCGCATCGATGGCGCGCATCGCCTTCAGGATCGAGGATGCGCCCAGCGGCCCCTTCAGCGCCGCGAGCTGTGCGCCGCAGCCGGCCGAAAAGCCGACCGGATGGCCGCGCTCGCCCTTGTATTGCGGCTGCACCGCGCGCACCCGGCCGGCCAGCGCACCGGCCACGGCGCGCAGCGTCTCGGGGCGCACCAGCGGCAGGTCGCCCGGAAGAATGAGCCAGCCGGCGGCATCCGGCGTGGCGCGCACCGCGGCGGCAATCGAGTCGCCCATGCCCGGATGGCCCGCGTCTTCGAGCCGCCATGGCAGGCCGCTAGCGCGCACCGCGTCCAGCGTGCGTTCGAGCAGCGGCTTGCCCGCCAGCGGCGCCTGCAGCTTGGGGCCCGTGCCGCCAGCCGCGATGAAGCGCTCGCCGCGGCCCGAGGCCAGCACGATCACGCACGGAGAATTCGCCTTTGTCGCCATGCGCCGAGTATGTGCGCGGAATGCCCCGGGGTGCCTTGCGGCGGCGGCGCATGCGCAACAATGCCGGCATGAGTTCTTCCTCTTCCCCTCCCACCAGCGAAGCGCTGGCCGCGCTGCGCAAGAGCTACGAGCGCGCCGAACTCGGCGAAACCCACAGCGCCGATGATCCGCTCAGGCAGTTCGAGCGCTGGCTCGGCGAAGCCATCGATGCGCAGGTGCCCGAGCCCAATGCGATGACGCTGTGCACCGTGGGCGGCGACCTGCGGCCTTCGAGCCGCATCGTGCTCATCAAGGGCTATGACGCACGCGGCATCGTCTGGTACACCAACTACGAAAGCCGCAAGGGCCGGGAGCTTTCGGGCAATCCGTACGCCACCTTGCAGTTCCACTGGGTCGAGCTCGAGCGCGTGGTGCGCATCGAGGGCCGCGTGGAAAAGGCGAGCGCGGAGGAAAGCGACGCCTACTTTGCGAGCCGCCCGCTCGATTCGCGCATCGGCGCCTGGGCCAGCCCGCAGAGCGAGGTGATCAGCGGCCGCGACGTGCTGGTCAAGAACGCGGCCGTGGCCGCCGCCAGGCACCTGCTCTCGCCGCCGCGCCCGCCGCACTGGGGCGGCTACCGCCTGGTGCCGGACCGCTGGGAATTCTGGCAGGGCCGCAAGAGCCGCCTGCACGACCGGCTGCGCTACCGGCTCGAAGGCAGCAACTGGGTGCGCGAGCGGCTGGCACCCTGAACCTGGTCAAGCCTCGCAGGGCGCGACCTTGAACTCGACGCGGCGGTCGAGTGCATCGCTCGCGTCGTCGGCACCGGTGCCCACGATGTTCTCGCGGAACCCCATGCCGGACTCGCGCAGCTTTTTCGACAGCGGCGGCGCCTCGCCCACCAGCCGGGTCTTCACGCTGAGCGCGCGCTGCAGCGACAGCCGCTCGTTGACCGACTCCGAACCGGTGCGGCTCGTGTGGCCGGTGACCACCACGCAGGAGTCGATCTGCGCCGCCTGGCGCGCGATCTGCCGCAGCCACATCGGATAGGCGGCGCTGATCTTCGGGTCGGCCAGGAAATCGGTCGAGCCGGGCTTGAACAGGAACTTCACGCTCAGGTTGTTGGTTTCCAGCCCGAGCCGCGCGAGCGTGCCGAAAGTCTTCTCCGCATCGGCCGTCCGGCCGAGCTGGGCCTGCGTGAGATACAGGCCGCTGTAGATGCGCAGCTGCTGGCCGTCGGGCCGGCGCGACGCGGCCTCGTAGCGGCTGAGCGCCTCGCTCATGCGGCCGGCCTCGTAGGCGGCGGTGGCTTCCTGCAGCACGGTCGACGTGGGCAGGCGCTCCAGGTAGAGCGCATCGGCAGCCTGCCCGGGCTGCGTTTCGGCGGTGCGGATGTAGCCTTCCACGCCCCGGTCCTTGCCGTTCACCGGGCTGTCGCGAAAGAAGGCCGTGGGCCGCGTGTCGAGCGTCGCATCGCTGATGCGCGCCACCGATTGCGCGATGACCATGCCGCTCTTGATTTCGGTCAGCGCCAGGTTCAGCCGGTAGCGCCCGTCGGCCGAATCCTTGTCGCGCACGAGCGTGCCGTTGAGCACGTACTGCGCGCGCTCGATCTCGGCGTTGTTGAAGGGCGTGACGGTGAACTGCTTGAACTGCGACTGCATGCGCTGCACGATGCGCTGCTCGGCCACGCGCGTGACCTCGGTCTGCTGGCCGCTCGCGCCCTCGAGCAGCGGGTCGATCACGATGCGGCTCTGCTTGATCGACGACTCCACCTTGGCCAGGAAGGCCGGCAGCTTCTGCGTCTGCACGATCAGGTCGTCCACCGCCTGGTTGACGGCCTGCTCGAAAGGCATGGCATTGCCCGGCGCCGGCCGGTGCGCGCAGGCGGCGCAAAGCAGCGCGGCGCACGACAGCGCCAGTGCGCGCAGGGCCGTGCGGATCGGGTGGGTGGTCTTCGTCATCAGCATTGGCTCCTCAAGATCTTCATGTCTTCATCCGACAGCGGCTCCCCCACCGCTGCGCGCATGTTGATTTCGCTGCAGCGCCTGGAGGGCGGCGGCCTTTTCGGGGCCGGGGCCTTCTCCGCTTCCGCCGTCGGCGGCGCAGCCACGGCAACCGCCTGCGGCTTCGGCCTGGCGCTCGGCTTCGAAGCCGGGGCAGGCTTCGGCTCCACCGGGCTGGCCGCAGCCGGCGCCGGCTCGCGCGGCACGGCGGCTGAAAGGCAGGGCGTCCGGCACGGCTTCGTATCGGCGGCCGCCGGCATGGCGCCGCCGCACAGCGCGATCACCATCGCAATCGGCGCCATGGCGGGAAACGGCGAAGACCGCGGCGGGTAAATCATCAGCGGGCAAATGTAGAGCGAGAGGCGCCGCTCGCCATCTCGCCAAATGGCCACCCTGCCGAATGGCATAGGGCCCGTCAACGCTATGAGAGTCTCAAGGCAGCCACTGCACCAGCGTCATGACCAGGGTCAGCGTCGCGAGCGCGAGCACCGTCGACACCGCGACGCTGGCCGTGACCAGGTCTTCCGATGTGCGGTAGCGCTGCGAAAAGAGAAAGACGTTGGCGCCGATCGGCAGCGCCGCCGCCACCACCATCACGGTGAGCGGTATGCCGCGCACGCCCAGCAGCCAGCCGATGCCGGCCACCAGCAGCGGATGCAGCAGGTTCTTCACCAGCGCCTGCACCGTCGCTTCGCGCCAGTGCCGCCCGACGGGCGTCAGCGCGAGCGTGATGCCCACCATCACCAGCGCCACCGGACCGAAGGCCTGGCCGAGCAGCTGGATCGGCTTGTCGAGGAAATCGGGCATCGCAAGCCCGGTCTGCGCGAACAGCAGCCCCGCGATGATCGGCATCGGCACCGGGTGGATGATGGCGTTGCGCAGTGCGCGCAGCACGGTGCGCGCCATGGGGCGCTTCTCGTTGCCGTCCCGCTGCGCATGCTCGCGCGCCACCGCCAGTTCGAGCACGACCGTGGCGCTGGTCAGGAGCACCAGCGAGTGCAGCGAGATCAGGGTGAGCAGCACCACCATGCCCTGCTCGCCATAGGCCAGGCCGACCAGCACGATGCCGATCATCACCGTGTTGCTGTAGGTGTTGGCCAGCGCAATGACGGCCGCCGTGCGGTTGAAGCCGCGCAGCGCCAGCGTGCCCGCGAACAGCAGGCCCGAGGCGATGAAATACGCCGCCACGGGCTTCAGGCTCAGCTCCTGCACGTGCACCGTGCTCATCGCGCGGAAAAGCAGCGCCGGCGCAAGCAGCAGGAAGATCAGGTTGGAAAGGTCCTTGACGGCGGTTCCGCCGATCCAGCGGCGCCGGCCGGCCAGGTAGCCTGCCGCGATCAGGACGACGACCGGCAGCAGCGAAGAGATGACGAACGAATTCACCCGCCGAGGATAGCCTCAAGCCTGCAGGCAACGCCGGCGGGTTCGTTCAGAAGGTCACGCGCAGGCCGACCTTCAGCGAGCGCCCCGGCAGCGGCGCGTTGGGGTACACCGTCGTCGTCAGGATCGAGGTCGAGCTGTAGGCCAGCTTGTTGGTGATGTTGTCGATGCGCGCATACCAGGTGAGGTTGGCGCGCTGCACCTTCATGCGATAGGCGATCGAGGCATTCCACAGCGTGTAGGAATCGGTCTCGCGCGCGCCGATGCTCGGCACGTGGCGCTGCGCCGCGTTGTAGTCGAAGCCGAAGCGTGCGCTCCAGGGGCCGTTGCCGTAGGCCAGCGTCGCGCCCGCGCGGAACGGCGCGATGCGCGGCAGCGGCTCGCCGGTGTCGAGGTTCTTGGCACGCACCACGTCGCCGCGCCATTCGAGGTCGAGCGTCGAGGCGTCGGCCAGCCGCCCGAAGCCGTCGGTGCCCAAGAGGCGCAGGTTGCCGCTCGCCTCGATGCCGGTGAAGCGCGCGCGCACGCCGCTGTAGAGGTACTCGGCCAGCGTGTCGGTGGCTTCGGGGTCGGTCACCACCTGGCCTTCTTCGTCGAGCGTGCGGCCCGATGCCGTCAGGCCGATGTAGTTGCGAAAGCGCGTGACGTAGGCATTGACGCGGGCCGTGTTGGCGCCCGACTTCCATTGCGCGCCGACGTCGAAGCCGACCGACTTTTCCTTGTCGAGGTCCGGGTTGCCGACCTCCCAGGCAGCCGTTGCCACGTGCGGGCCGTTGGCGAGCAGCTCGTAGTCCTTCGGTGCCCGCTCGGTGTAGGCCAGGTTCGAGGTGAGCTGCCACTGCGGCGTCAGGTTGACCAGCGCGCCCACGGCCGCGCTGTGCGGGTTGAACGTGCGTTCGCCGATGGCAAAGCGCGTCACCGACGGATCGTCGGGATAGCCGAGCGACCTGACGCGGACCTTCTCGGTGCGCGCGCCAAAGCTCAGCCGGCCCCACGACGTGCCGAGTTCCTCGTACAGGAACAGCGCATTCGAGCGCGTGCGGCTGTGCGGCGCAAAGGCTTCCGCGCCGTCCGCGGCAAAGCGGTTGCCATCGTCCTCGGCCACGGTGCCGTAGGTGCTGCGGTAGGTGCTGGCCGAGGCGCCGATCCAGCCCTGGTCGAAGAACAGCGTGCCGCCCACCGCGCCGCCATGCGCCTCGTTGGCCGAATTGCAGATCTTGCGCGCGAGCCAGGGCCGGCCGGGCTTGCTGCATTCCAGGTCGATGGGCACCGAGACATCCTTGGAGTCGCGGTTGAACGCATCGACGTGCAGCGCGAAGCGGTCGTTGCCGCCTTCGAGCACCACGCCGCCGTTCTTTTCCTTGTTGCCGGTGGAAAAGCCCAGGTCGGCACGGCCGCCGAAGCCGTTGATCGGCTCGCTCGGAATGCGGTTGTCGATCACGTTGACCACGCCGCCCACCGCGCTGCCGCCGTACTGCAGTGCGGACGGGCCGCGCAGCACCTCGACGCGTTCGGTGACCAGCGCGTCCATCGGCACCGCGTGGTCGTAGCTCAGCGACGAGGCGTCGGGCGCGCCGCCGCCGTTCTGCAGGATGCGGATGCGGTCGCCGTCCAGCCCGCGGATGATCGGCCGGCTGGCATTGGGGCCGAAGTAGCTGCTGCTCACGCCGGGCAGGTTGTCGAGCGTTTGGCCGAGCGTCGATTCGGAGCGCATCAGGAGCCTGTCGCCCGAGAGCGTGGTGGTGGGTGCGATCAGTTCGCTCGCGCCCAGCGGATTGCCGGTGACGGCGATCTCCGGCAGGGCCGGCGGGGCCGCTTCGGCGGGCTGCGCCTGGAGCGCGGGTTGAGGCTGGGCCTGGGCCATGGCCGCGAAGGAGGCCAGCGAAAGAACGGCAGCGCCGATGGCGTTGCGACGGAAATTGGGAATCATGATGAACACTCGTTGAACCAGGGGGCGATCGCCGGCATCCGCAAGGCGCGGATGCAGCAACCGGAACACAGGGGGATTCAGCGAGTGGAAGGCGGGCCGCGCGCGTCGAACAGTGCAACCCAGCGGGCGATGGCCTCGCCCTGCAGGTAGGCAAAGGTGGCCGAGGGCAGCAGCACCGGCAGCACCACCATCGGCACGCCGGGTGCGCCCGCACCATGCGAGAGCTGGTCGTAGAGCCGGCATTCGGCGTCGGAGTGGTCGCCGAACAGGTCGCCGATGCCGTGGGCGTGCGCCGCATGCTCATGCGCGCCCGCCGGGTGCGCCGCCAAAGCGGCCGAGTGGACCTGCGCAAGACCGGGCACATGCAGCGTCCGGTGCACCAGCCCCAGCGTGCCCGCGAACCACAGCGCCACCATCAGCGCGACGGCGATCGCGCGGGTCGACAGGATCGACCGGGTCTGGATGGGGCTGGCGAGGTGCACGGGAAGCAGGGCTGCGAAAAGGATGCTCAGGCCTTGACGCGCGATGCGAAGGTCTTCTGGAACTTCTCGATCTTGGGTCCGACCACGAAGGCGCAGTAGCCCTGGTTCGGGTTGTTGAGGAAATAGTCCTGGTGGTAGGCCTCGGCCGCCGAATAGTTGGCGAGCGGCGCCACCTCGGTCACGATGGGCGCGCTGTAGGTCTTGCTTGCCTCGATCTCGCGGATGACCTCGTCGGCCACCTGCTTTTGCGCATCGCCCGTGTAGTAGATGCCGCTGCGGTACTGCGTGCCCACGTCGTTGCCCTGGCGGTTCAGGCTCGTGGGGTCGTGCACCACGAAGAAGATCTCGAGAATCTCACGCAGGCTGATGGCCGCGGGGTCGAATTCCACCTTCACCACCTCCGCATGGCCGGTGCGGCCGGTGCAGACCTGCTCGTAGCTCGGGTTGACGACCTGGCCGTTGCAATAGCCCGATTCGACGTCCACCACGCCCTGCACGCGGTCGAACACCGCCTCGGTGCACCAGAAGCAGCCTCCGCCGAGCACGATGGTTTCAGTGGGCGACGATGAAGAGGACATGGCTGCTCCGGCAGGTGGGGAAAAAGCGAACCCGATATTGTCGCGGCTTGACGGGCCGGATGCTGGTCACTACATTACTAACCCGCGAGTCATTAAAATCATGCCGACCCCCCGATTCTTTGCCGACAAGATCTGCCCGGTGCGCGCCAAGCGCGAGCGCCGCAAGGAGGCGCGTCCGGGCGAACTGCTGGCGGCGGCGCTCGACCTGTTCGTCGAAAAAGGCTTTGCCGCCACCCGTGCCGAGGAAGTGGCGGCGCGCGCGGGTGTCTCCAAGGGCACCCTCTTTCTTTACTTCCCGAGCAAGGAAGAGCTCTTCAAGGCCGTGGTGGTCGAGAACCTCGGCGGCCGCTTTGCCGAGTGGAACGACGAGTTCGAGGCCTTCGAGGGCACCACGGCCGACATGCTGCGCTACTGCATGCGCGTCTGGTGGGAGCGCGTGGGCATGACCAAGGCCTCGGGCCTGACCAAGCTCATGATGAGCGAAGGCGCCAATTTTCCCGAGCTGGCCGAGTTCTACCGCAAGGAGGTGGTGCGGCCGGGCCATGCGCTGCTGCGGCGCATCCTGCAGCGCGGCATCGAACGTGGCGAATTCGCGCCGGTCGACATCGACCACGCGATCTACGCGGTGGTGGCGCCCATGATCTTCCTGATGCTGTGGAAGCATTCGGCCATGGTCTGCGTCGACGCGGACACCTCGCTCGACCCCGAAAAATACCTCGCCACGCAGGCCGAAACCGTGCTTTACGGCCTCACCCGGCAGCCCGGAGCCGCCGCATGACGCGCAAATGCATCGCCGGCCAGCCGCGCGCCCGCGCCGCGCAACCTAAAATTGAAGGTTTGTCCTGAGCCCCACAAGGAAAAGCCTCCCATGAATCCCACCCCCTCCCTCGAGCGCCTGCGCTTCAACATGATCGAACAGCAGATCCGGCCCTGGGATGTGCTCGATCTGGAAATCCTCGACCTGCTGGCCGCCATCCGGCGCGAAGACTACGTGCCGCCCGCCCACCGCGCGCTGGCCTTCTTCGACATGGAACTCCCGCTGGGCGACGGCTCGGTTCCCGGCCAGGTGATGCTCTCGCCCAAGGTCGAGGCGCGCATGCTGCAGGACCTGCATGTGCAAAAGCACGAATCGGTGCTCGAGATCGGCACCGGATCGGGCTTCATGGCCGCCCTGCTCGCCCATCGCGCGGCCCAGGTGCTGTCGCTCGAGATCGATCCCGCGCTGGCCGCCCGCGCCGCCGAGACGCTGCGCCAGAACGGCGTGGCCAATGTCGAGGTGCGCAATGCCGACGGCGCCGTGCCGCTGCCGAGCGGCCCGAGCTTCGACGTGATCGTGCTCAGCGGCTCGGTGGCGCGCATTCCGCAGAACCTGCTCGGCTCGCTCAAGGTGGGCGGCCGCCTTGCCGCCATCGTGGGCGAGGAGCCGATGATGCGCGCCCACTTCGTCACCCGCAGCAGCGAAAGCAAGTGGGACACCATCCAGCCCTGGGACACCGTGGCGCCGCGGCTGCTCAATTTCCCCGAGCCCTCGCGCTTCTCGTTCTGAACGGGCATCACCCAATGATCGACCAAGTCCGCCCCGCCGATCTTGCCGCCTGGTTTGCGCAGCATCCCGAGGCGCCGCCCGTGCTGCTCGACGTGCGCGAGCCCTGGGAGCTGCAGACGGCCAGCGTTGCGCCGCAGGGCTTCACGCTCGTGGCCATCCCGATGAACGAGATTCCGGCGCGGCTCGCCGAGCTCGACGAGGGCCAGCGCATCGCGTGCCTCTGCCACCACGGTGCGCGCAGCCAACGCGTGGCGGCCTTCCTGAGCCAGAACGGCTTTGCCGAGCTGGCCAACGTGGGCGGCGGCATCGACGCCTGGTCGGCACAGCACGATCCCTCCGTGCCGCGCTACTGATTCTTTCTTCAAGGACGTTCAATGCCTTTCAGGCCCAGGCTTTTGCCTCTTTCCGCAGCGCTCGCAAGTCTCTTTGCCACCCTGCTCGCGCTGCCGGCCCAGGGCCAGACACTGAACGAACTCTACGAATCCGCACGCGGCTTCGACGCCACCTACCAGGGCGCGCGGGCCCAGTACGACGCGAGCGTGGCACGCGCCGCGCAGGCCAAGGCCGGCATCCTTCCAGCCGTGGGGCTCACGGCCGGGGCCACGCGCAACAACCTGGACATCGACACCCTCACGGGGCCCGGCCGCGGAACCACCACGCCGCGCGACTTCACCACGCAGAACATCGGCATCAACGCCACGCAGCCGCTCTACCGGCCCGCCAACTGGGCCACCTACGAGCAGGGCAAGCGCCAGGCCGAGATCGCGCAGGCGGTGCTCACCATTGCCGAGCAGGACCTGATCGTGCGCGTGAGCCAGGCCTACTTCGACGTGCTCGCAAGCCAGGACAGCCTGACGCTGGTGCGCGCACAGAAGGTGGCGGTGGCCGAGCAGCTCGCGTCGGCCAAGCGCAACTTCGAGGTCGGCACCTCCACCATCACCGACACGCGCGAAGCCCAGGCCCGCTACGACCTCGTCATTGCGCAGGAGATCGCCGCCGAGAACGACCTGCAGGTCAAGAAGGTGGTGCTCGACCAGCTGGTCGGCCGCCCGGGCAGCGTGCCGGTGCCGCTGGCGCAGCCGGTGGTGCTGCCGACCGCCACGCCGGCCAACATCGAAGCCTGGGTGGCGCAGGCCGAGGAAGCGCACCCGGCCATCCGCCAGGCGCAGCTCGGGCTCGACGTGGCCGGGCTCGAAATCCGCAAGGCCGAAGCCGGCCACAAGCCCACGCTCGACGCCAACCTGGGCTACAACGTCACGCGCAATCCGCAGGGCACCAGCACCAGCAC
>NZ_JBFTPJ010000148.1:0-8339 GCF_056398445.1 Variovorax sp. 01T439_2 | reverse complement strand
CTTCAAGGGCAAGGTGGTCGTGCTGTTCTTCGGCTACGCGCAGTGCCCCGACGTCTGCCCCACCACCATGACCGAGATGGCGCAGGTCAAGCAGCAGCTCGGCAGCGATGGCGACAAGCTGCAGGTGCTGTTCGTCACGGTCGACCCGGCGCGCGACACGCCCGAGGTGCTCAAGGCCTACATGGGCGCGTTCGACCCGGGCTTCGTCGCGCTGATTCCCACGGCCGACCAGCTCGCGCAGATCGCCAAGGACTTCAAGGTCTACTTCAAGAAGGTCGAGGGCAAGACTCCCACGAGCTACTCGATGGACCATTCGGCCGCCAGCTTCGTCTACGACACCGACGGCCGGCTGCGGCTCTACGCGCGCTATGGCGCCGGCGTGGCGCCGATGGTGTCGGACGTGAAGGCGCTGCTCAAGTCCTGACCGCGCGCCCATGGACGCCGCCCTTGCCCTGGCCTCCGTCGAGCACCTGAAGGCGCGCCGGGGCGCCTTCCGCATCGCGCTCATTCCGCCCGAGGTGCTGCGCGCGCTCAACGACGGGCTGCTCGAGACCRTCAACCTCAACGAATTCTTGGCGCTCGAGCTGCCGCGGCTCGCGCGCAGCGTGGCGGCCCACATCGGGCTCGATCCGGCGAGCGAACGGCTGGCCGACACCATCGCCATGCTCGGCGCATTCAAGCCGATGCAGCGGCACGGCCACATTGCGCGCGCGCTCTACGACCTGGCGGCGCTGCATGCCGAGCGCGATGCCGTCGCCCACCGGCTGGCCACGCACGCGAGCGACGTCGCGCGCTGCTGGGCCGCGCAGTGGGTCACGCTCTCGGGCCTGCCGCTGGCGGCGCAGCTGGAGGCGGTGCGGCGCTTTGCCGCTGATCCGCACTTCGGCGTGCGGGAAATCGCCTGGATGGCGGTGCGTGACGCGGTCATCGCCTCGCTCGACGAGTCGCTCGCGCTGCTGCAGCCGTGGACGGCCGACGCCGATCCGAACATCCGCCGCTTTGCGAGCGAGCTCACGCGCCCGCGCGGCGTCTGGTGCGCGCAGATCGACGCGCTCAAGGCCGAGCCCTGGCGTGCGCTGCCGCTCCTCGCGCCGCTGCGGGCCGACGCCAGCCGCTATGTGCAGAATTCGGTGGCCAACTGGCTCAACGACGCGAGCAAGACCCAGCCCGAGTGGGTCGACCGGCTCTGCGCGCGCTGGGTGGCCGAGTCGGACACACCGGCCACCCGCTACATCGCCAGGCGGGCGCTGCGCACGCTGGCCAAACAGGCATGAAAAAGCCCGGCACGCGGCCGGGCTTGTTCGGGTGAAGCTCAGAGGGCTCAGGCGTAGTCGGCCAGCGCCTTCTTCATCTTCTTCATGGCCGCGACTTCGATCTGGCGAATGCGCTCGGCGCTCACGCCGTACACCGCCGCCAGGTCGTGCAGCGTCATGCCGCCCGAACCGTCGTCGTTGACCTTGAGCCAGCGCTCTTCGACGATGCGGCGGCTGCGGTCGTCCAGCGCTTCGAGCGCGGTGGCGATGCCGTCGCTCGAAAGCCGGTCGCGCTGCTGCGACTCGAGCAGGGCGGTCGGCTCCTGCGTGGCGTCGGCCAGGTAGGCGATCGGGCCGAAGGCCTCGTCGCCGTCGTCCGACGGACCCGGATCGAGCAGCACGTCGCCGCCCGACAGGCGGGTTTCCATTTCCAGCACTTCTTCGGGCTTGACGTTGAGCCGGGTCGCCATCTGCGACACCTCGTCGGGGCTCAGCGTGTCGCGGTGCGTGCCGTTGTCGGCCGCGGCCGAGTCGGCCTTGAAGCCCTGCTTCATCGAGCGCAGGTTGAAGAACAGCTTGCGCTGGGCCTTGGTCGTTGCGACCTTGACCATGCGCCAGTTCTTCAGGATGTATTCGTGGATCTCGGCCTTGATCCAGTGCATGGCGTAGCTCACGAGCCGCACGCCCTGATCGGGGTCGAAGCGCTTCACGGCCTTCATGAGGCCGACGTTGCCTTCCTGGATCAGGTCGCCGTGAGGCAGGCCATAGCCCAGGTATTGGCGCGAAATGGACACCACGAGGCGCAGGTGCGAGAGGATCAACGCACCGGCCGCTTCGAGGTCGTTGTGGTCGCGCAAACGGCGTGCGAAGCCCTGCTCTTCTTCGAGCGTGAGCATCGGCAGGCGGTTGGCGGCCGAAATATAAGCATCCAGGTTGCCCAGCGGCGGCACCATCGACCATGGATTGGCGACGGCGAGCTGGTTGGCAGAGGCTCCAGACAGCGTGGTCATCAGGGGAAACTCCTTTGTATTGGCCATATTAGCACTCGATTGGAGGGAGTGCTAAGCCAAGGGTTCCCCCTAAGTTTCTATCGCACCGATAGCCAAAGCTGTCAGCCGGACGGCGATCCGGCCTGCGGCGGCGTCCGACCCTGGGAATCACCAGCGGATACCGAGGCGCAGAAACAGCTTCGAAAGTACGAACAGCGGCCCCACCCAAAGATATTGGATGTCTTCGAAGAAAGAAGGTTTCCTGCCTTCGATCTTGTGGCCGATGAACTGGAAGATCCACGCCACCACGAAGATGGCGGCGGAAACCGGCAGTACAAGGCTCCCCATTGCATGGACCAGTGCCAGCACCAGGGCCGTGCCAGCCAGCATGGTGAGCAGGAACGCGGGGGAGCGCAATGTGGCGTAGTAGACCAGGCTGGCCGCCACGAAGAGGTAGGCGGCCCACGGGTGCAGCGCAAACAGCAGGCCGACCAGGCTCAGCATGATGGCCGGGATCGCGGCGAAGTGAATCAGCTCGTTGGTCGGGTGGCGGTGGCTTTCGCCATAGTGGGCCAGCAGCCGGTCGATCTTGCGCTCGCCCGCTGCCAGCGGGGCATCGGCGGTGTGCATCATGGTTGTTGTCTCCAAACGCCGTTCGGTGCGGCGGGTAGCGCATGGTGCTCCCGCGCGCAGGGGATGGCAAGTGCTATTAAAACAAGAGCAAGCGATGCCCCGGAACGGCGGCTACCCCATGACTTAGTGCACTGTTGCGCGCCGGGCGCGTCGCTAAGATCGACCGCGTGCCTTCGCTCGAATCTTCCTCCAAACCGCCGCCGCCGACCCTGGAGGGCGGCATCCCGGCGCACCCGCCCGGCGCGATCCTGGTGGTGGACGACCACGACTTGCTGCGGCTCGGCGTGCGCGCGCTGATCGAGGCACAGACCGCTTCCTCCGGGGCGAGCATCGAGGTCTTCGAGGCCGCCAGCGCGGCCGAGGCGCTGGCGCTGTACGACAGGCACCGCGAGTCGATCCGCCTGGTGCTGCTGGATCTGGCGCTGCCCGACACCCACGGCCTGAGCGGCCTCGCGGAATTCCGCCTGCGCCACCCGTCCGCCCGCATCGTGGTGCTGTCGGGCACCGGCAACACCTCGCTGGCGCAGGGCGCGGTGGCGCTGGGCGCGAGCGCCTTTCTTCCGAAGTCGGCGGACCTGAAGGAGGTGGTGGGATTCATCCGCGCCTGCGGCCTGCTCGAGCCCGGCGCGCCTGAAGCTTCCCCTTCCGCCGCCGTGCCGAAGGCGCCCGATGGCTACGCCGAATCGGCCCGGGCCAGCGCCTGGCAGGAGCTCACGCCGCGCCAGATGCAGGTGTTGCAATGGGTGCTCGACGGCAAGGCGAACAAGGAGATCGCCCAGCTCGCGAACCTGAGCGAAGGCACGGTGAAGAACCACGTATCGACCATCCTGCTGCTGTTCGGCGTGCGTTCGCGTGCGCAGCTGATCAGCAGCCTGCGTTGAGCCGCCGCGCATGGCCGACACGCCGCTGAACCAGCGCGTGCTGCGCGAGCACGTGGCGTCGGTCTATTTCAACTACAACGCCACCTTCCTGGCCCGCGTCGTCTTCGTGCTGGTGCTCGGTGCATTCATGTACCTGCAGCTGGGCGACCCGATGGTGCTGCCCTTCGTCGTGCTGCACCTGGCGCTGTACCTGGGCATGTACTTCACGCCGCGCTGGAATCCGTCGGTTCCGGCGGCGGACAGCGCCTGGTGGGCGCGCAGGATCACCCGCATCGTGACCCTGCTGGGGTTTGCCGATGCGCTGGCGCCGTGGATCTTCGTGCCCGCGGGCAACCTGCCGGTCACTGCCGCGCTGATGGTGGTGATGATGGGCAACTGCGCCCGGGCCGTGCAGTCGCTGCGGCCGCTCCAGGCAGCGCTGTTCGGCCACACGCTGCCCATGATGGGCGGGCTGATCGTTGCGCTGGCGTGGCAGCGCGACTCCATCCATCTCTTTCTCGCGGCCTTCGCCTCGATCTACCTGTTTCTCATGCTGCGCGTCGGCGTGCAGGAGCACAGGCTGCTGGCGGATTCGCTGGTCCTGCGCTTCGAGAAGGAAGCCTTGGCCGTGCGGCTGGAAGAGCAGATTGCCGCCACCGAGCGCGCCAGCCGGGAAAAGACCCGCTTCCTGGCCAGCGCCAGCCATGACCTGCGCCAGCCGCTGCATGCCATTGCGCTGTTCGGCGCCGCGCTCGAGAACGAGTTGCGCGGCCGTCCGGAGGAGCTCAACGCGCAGCGCCTGATGCGCGCCGTCAATGCCCTGGGCGCCTCGCTCGACATCATGCTGGACATCTCGCGGCTGGACGCCGGCGTGGTCACGCCCGTGCGCCAGGCCGTCCAGCTCGATGCCTTGTTCCTGCCGCTCAACCACACCTTCTCGGCCCAGGCCGAACAAAAGCAGCTGCAGCTGCGCGTGCGCGCCAGCGGGTTGTGGGTGCGCAGCGACCCTCAGCTGCTGCATCGGATGCTGTCCAACCTGCTGGACAACGCCCTCAAGTACACCGCGCGCGGCGGAGTGACCGTGACGGCTCGCGAACGCGGGGAGTTCGTGTGGATCGAGGTGCGGGACACCGGCATCGGCATTGCGCCCGAGCAGTCGAACCGGATCTTCGAGGAGTTCTACCAGATCGACAATCCGGGGCGCGACCGCTCGAGGGGGCTGGGCATCGGCCTGTCGATCGTGCAGCGGCTCTCGCACCTGCTGGGCCATCCGGTGCAGATGCACTCGCGGCTCGGGCGCGGCACCCATTTCCGCGTCGTGCTGCCGGCCGTTGCGCCGCAGGCGGGCGCGCTGGCCGGACCTTTCCTGCCCGAGGCTGCGGCGCCGCGGCAGGAAAAGCGGCCCGGGCGAGCGGCCCCGGCACTGCCCGCGCGGGTGCTGCTGCTGGACGACGAATCCGAAATCCGCGAAGCCATGACGGGCCTGCTGCGCTCGCATTCGATCGACGCGCTCGCCGTCGCGGACGAAGCCGCCGCTGCCGCCGCCTTGCAGCAGGCGAGCAGCGAAAGGCGGCCTTTCGACCTGCTGATGTGCGACTACCGGCTGGCCGATGGCATCGATGGGCTGGACGTGGGCCTGCGCCTGAGCGGCCGGCGGCAGGGCGGGCCCACGATTCCCTTGCTGCTGATCACCGGCGAGACCTCTCCCGACAGGCTGCAGCGCGTGCGGGAATCCGGGATTCCGGTGCTGTTCAAGCCGGTGGCCGCCGATTCGCTGTTCCGGATGATGGCCCGAGCGGCAAGCGCTTAGCGGCCCGGAATCGAATACTTTCGAATGTGTGGCTGGTAATTGCCGGGGCGTTAGCCGGCGATGTCATGACTTTCGGCACTGGTGGCCGTCAGCCCCCCGGACGTACCTTCCCTGGGTCGCACACACACATCGATCAGGGAGGATTCCGAATGAGATTCAAGTTTGCAGCGGTAGCAATCGCAACCACCACCATGCTGGCCCTCGCGGCATGCGGCGGCGGGGGTGGAGGAGGCGGTGGTGGCCTGCCGGTTGGCTGGGGCAACGGGGTTCCGCCGCCTCCTGCACCCGCGCCGGCCCCGGCACCCGCCCCGGCACCGGCACCGGCACCCGCCCCGGCCACCCGCACCTTCATGTACGAGGCGCTGCCGCCCGCCGCCGACGCTTCGGCGTTTCTCGACCAACTCAATGCCCAGGGCGCCAGGGCCTTCCGCTTCTTCAGCGGCCTGGCCTTCCCCACGAGCCCGACCAGCACGGAGGTCGTCGAGGCCTACGTGAAGGATGCCGGCACCACCTACGCCTTCGAACTGCTGCCGGACACCGGCTCCACGGCGGACCTGCAGGCCCAACTCAACGCCCAGGGCGCCCGGGGTTTCAAGTGGGGCGGGCCATACGTGGTCGGCGGCCAGATCCGCACRCTCTACCGCAAGGACAACGGCTCGGCATCGACCTACACCTATGCCGTGCAGGCGGCACCCGCCGACAGCGCCGCCTACCTGTCGCTGATCAATGCGCAGGGCGGCAACGGCTACTACACCGTCGGCGGCGCGTACATGATCGGCGGAGCCACGGTGCTGGTCTTCCAAAAGGACGCGCAAGGCAATGCCACCTACGGCTATGAAGCGCTGGACCAGCCCGGCAGCGACTCCGACTTCCTGGCCCAGTTCGAGGCGAAGGGCGCCCAGGGCTTCCGGTTCAAGACCGGCTACGTCTTCTCGGACGGCCTGAAACTGCTCTACGAGAAAGACCTGTCGCAAGCGGCCACGTTCAGCTACCAGAGCCTGCAGCCCGCGGCCAACAGCGCGGACTACATCGTGCAGGCGAACGCCGAGGGCGCCAAGGGCAATGCGCTGGTGGGCGACTACGGCCTGCCGAGCGGCCAGATCAGGACGCTCTACGTCAAGCCTGCCAACTGCAGCGGCTTTCTCTGCGACACCCGCTCGCTCTTCGGTTTTTGAGGGCGGGCGGCCGCTGCCGGCGCGTCAGCCCAGCAGCGCCAGCGCGAACTCGCGCGCGTTGAAGGTCTCGAGGTCTTCCAGCTTCTCGCCCACGCCGATGAAGTAGACCGGGATCGGCCGCTCGCGCGCAATGGCGCAGAGCACGCCACCCTTGGCGGTGCCGTCGAGCTTGGTCACCACCAGGCCGGTGAGGCCCAGCGTCTCGTCGAAGGCCCGGACCTGCGCCAGGGCGTTCTGCCCGGTGTTGCCGTCGATCACCAGCAGCACCTCGTGCGGCGCGGTGGCGTCGGCCTTGGTGACGACGCGCTTGATCTTCTTGAGCTCGTCCATCAGGTGCAACTGCGTCGGCAGCCGGCCGGCGGTGTCGACCAGCACCACGTCCTTGCCGCGCGCCTTGCCGGCCGTGACTGCGTCGAAGCTCACGGCCGACGGGTCGCCGCCTTCCTGGCTCACGATCTCGACCGTGTTGCGGTCGGCCCAGACCAGCAGCTGCTCGCGCGCCGCCGCGCGGAAGGTGTCGGCCGCGGCCAGCAGCACCGAGGCGCCTTCGCTGGCCAGGTGCTTGGTGAGCTTGCCGATCGAGGTGGTCTTGCCGGCGCCGTTGACGCCCGCCACCATGATTACCGTCGGCGTGAACTGGCCGATCACCAGCGGCTTCTCGAGCGGCTGGAGCAGGTCGGTGATGGCATCGGCCAGCAGCCGCTTCACTTGCGCCGCATCGGTCGCCATCTGGCGCTTGACGCGGCCGCGCAGGTCGTCGAGCAGGTATTCGGTGGCCTTGACGCCGGCATCGGCCATCAGCAGGGCCGATTCGAGCTCCTCGTACAGCGCTTCGTCGATCTGCGCGTTGACGAACACGGCCTGGATGCCGGTGCCGGTCTTGCGCAGGCCGGTCTTGAGCTTGTCGAACCAGCCCTTGCGCTCGGCGGGCATGGCGGCCTCGACGAGGGCGGGTGGGGGCGGGGGCACGGCCGGAACGGCAGGCGCGGGCGCCGGTGCTGCAGGCACAGGGGCGAGGTTCGCGGCCGCGGGTGGCGGCGGAGGAGGCACAACCGGGGGCGCCGTGTCTGGGGCTGCAGGCGGAGGCGCCGCTTCCTCCGCGGCAGGCTTCGAACCGAACCAGCTCGACGGAGAGAACACCGAACGCGCGGGTGCGGCAGCGGGCGCAGGCGCGGGTTCGGGCGCAGGGGCCGGCTCGGCGGCCGGTGAGGGCGCCGGCGCGGCCGGGGATTCGGCAGGCGGTTTTTTCTTGAAGAAACTGAACATCGGGAGCTTTTTACAATCCGACCCATTCTATGAAACACCCCTCGCCACGCCGTGCTGCGTCCGGTGCGGTGCTGGCAATGGCGCTTTGCGCGCTGTGGGCCATGCCTGCGCAGGCCCAGCCCACACCGGTTCCCACCGCCGCTCCCTCCGACGCTGCCGCCGCGGCCGCATCGGCACCCCGGCAATTCTCCCTGGCCAACGGCATGACGCTGCTGGTGCAGCCCGACCGGCGCGCGCCCACCGCGGTGCAGATGCTCTGGGTGCGCGTGGGCTCGGTGGACGAGGTCGACGGCACCTCGGGCGTGGCCCACGTGCTCGAACACATGATGTTCAAGGGCACCAAGGACATCAAG
>NZ_JBFTPJ010000147.1:0-15921 GCF_056398445.1 Variovorax sp. 01T439_2 | reverse complement strand
GGATACGAGTGCTCAGCGGCCGGCGCCGTCGCGCTGCCGGTCCTCGCGCTTGATCGCGAGATAGGTGTCCAGGTCGACCTCGTGCAGCTGCCGCGGATACTGCTCGGCCGCGGCGAACCAGGAACGTTCCCGCCGCTCGGCCGGTGCTCCGGCTCCCGAAGAGAGATAGGTGTCGAGCGTGAGGAAGTAGCGCATCGCATTGCGCTCCACCAGCCCGCGCGTGCCGCGGATGTAGTCGGGCTGCCCGTCGGCCTCCTTGCCCACCACCGTGAAGCCCACCTTGTTGCGGCCGAAGGTGGCCAGGTACGCCTCGGTGGCCATGCGAACCATCATGTTGTGGTCGTAGCTGTAGCCGAAATGCAGGAAGCTCTTCTGCCCGTCGAGTGCCACCGCCTCGAGCATGACGCGGTAGTTGCTGGTTCCGAGCGGCCCGTTGGCCGCATTCATCTCGACCGACAGGTACTCCGGCGTCGCGCTGGCCACGCGATAGGCAAAGGGCAGCTGGAACGCCTGTTCGACCGGCTTGTCGTAGCGCCGCACCACGAACAGCGTCAGCATCTCGCCGCCTTGCGGCGACGTGCCGGTGCGGCAGCGGCGGTTGTTGACGTGCAGCATGAGCAGTTCGCACCAGCGGGCGGACTCCTTGAGCGCGGCGCTGATCTCCGGCAGCGGGTGGTCCACCACCGCGTAGATGTCGCCCTGCAGCCCGTTCGGCGTCTCCATCGAGTCCAGCTGGATGGGCCGCCCGAAGCCGTTCTGCGCGAGCTTCGCACCCATGCGCTGGTGCGTGGCGCGCAGTGCCTGCGCCGCGGCCGAGGCCGAGGCCGGTGCGGGCGAGGTGTCGGGCGACGCCGCCGGGGCATGCGCGGAAAACGCGAGCAGGACGGCGCACGCCAGTGCGCGCAACCATGGAGCCGGCAAATGGAACGGACTGCTCATGGACCACACCATACACAAGAGACGGCCACCGCCCCGGCAAGGGAGAATCGCGGCCATGTGTCCTCCTTCTTCCCGCACGCCATGAAGCGCCAAGGCCGGCGCCGCGAGCCGGCGGTCTCCTCTTCCTTGTCGTCGATGCTGCCCGTCGCAGTGCTGCTCCTCGGCTATGCGGGGCTGCTCGGGTATGGGGTGTGGACCACGCGCCTGCCGCCCATTGCGCTGGGCGTGCTGTTGTTGATCAGCCTGCTGGCCTTCGCCGTCTACGGCTTCGACAAGAGCGCCGCGCAGGCCGGCCGCTGGCGCACGGCGGAAAGCACGCTGCACCTGCTGTCGCTGGCGGGGGGATGGCCGGGCGCGTGGTGCGCGCAGCGGCTCTTTCGCCACAAGTCGCGCAAGGCGAGCTTCATGGCGGTGTACTGGGCCACCGTGCTGCTGAATATGGCCGCCGTAGCGGCCTGGGTCGGCAAGCTGCTGCCCGCGAGCCTGCTCGCGGGCTGAACAACTCAGCGCGGCTTGCGGATGCTGCCGCGCACCGGGCCGGCCGGGGCCTTGCGCGGCGCCGGCGCCGAACCGTTGTCGCGCGGCGGCAGGCCCGTGTGCTGCGTGAGGATGCGGCCCTTCGAGGGCTTCACCGGCGCCAGCCTGACCGGCGCCTTGGCGGCCACCGGCGCGGAGGTCGAGTTCTTGCGCCGCGCGCTCGTGTAGCCGCCATCGGTCAGCGGCTGCCACGTCGGGATCAGGTGGTGCTTGCCGTTGCCGATCAGGTCGGCGCGGCCCATGCTCTTCAAGGCCTCGCGCAGCAGCGGCCAGTTGTTGGCGTCGTGGTAGCGCAGGAAGGCCTTGTGCAGGCGGCGGCGCTTGTCGCCGCGCACGATGTCCACCGTCTCGCTCTCGCGCGTGATCTTGCGCAGCGGGTTCTTGTTGGTGTGGTACATCGTGGTGGCCGTGGCCATCGGGCTCGGGTAGAAGGTCTGCACCTGGTCGGCGCGGAAACCGTTCTTCTTGAGCCAGATCGCGAGGTTCATCATGTCCTCGTCGCTGGTGCCCGGATGCGCGGCAATGAAGTACGGAATGAGGTACTGCTTCTTGCCCGCCTCGGCCGAGAACTTCTCGAACATCTGCTTGAACTTGTCGTAGCTGCCGATGCCGGGCTTCATCATCTTGGTGAGCGGGCCCTGCTCGGTGTGCTCGGGCGCGATCTTCAGGTAGCCGCCGACATGGTGCTGCACCAGTTCCTTCACGTACTCGGGCGACTGCACGGCCAGGTCGTAGCGCAGGCCGGAGCCGATCAATATCTTCTTGATGCCCTTGAGCGCACGCGCGCGGCGGTAGATCTTGATGAGCGGATCGTGATTGGTGCCCAGGTTCGGACAGATGCCCGGGTACACGCAGCTGGGCTTGCGGCAGGCGGCCTCGATCTCGGGGCTCTTGCAGCCCAGGCGGTACATGTTGGCCGTGGGCCCGCCCAGGTCGGAGATGGTGCCGGTGAAGCCGCTCACGCTGTCGCGGATGGCCTCGACCTCCTTGATGATCGATTCTTCCGAGCGGCTCTGGATGATGCGGCCCTCGTGCTCGGTGATCGAGCAGAAGGTGCAGCCGCCGAAGCAGCCGCGCATGATGTTCACGCTGAAGCGGATCATTTCCCACGCGGGGATCTTGGTGGCGCCGTCGTGGCTGCCGTTCTCGTCGGCGTAGCGCGGATGCGGGCTGCGCGCATACGGCAGGTCGAACACGTGGTCCATCTCGGCCGTGGTGAGCGGGATGGGCGGCGGGTTGATCCACACGTCGCGCGCGGTGGCGCCCTCGCCATGCGCCTGCACCAACGCGCGGGCGTTGCCGGGGTTGGTCTCCAGGTGCAGCACGCGGTTGGCGTGCGCGTAGAGCACCGGGTCGGCGCGCACCTGCTCGTACGACGGCAGGCGGATCACGCTGCGGTCGCGCGGCGGCACCTTGATCCTTGCGCGCGGCGCAAGCGCAGGGTTCGGCACGAAGGTCAGCGGCTTGATGGCGGGGTTCACCGGGTTCGCCGCCGCAGCCCCTGCCTCCGCGGCCTGCGCCACGGCCTGGGCCTCGTCTTCCTTGGCGCAGGTGGCGCCGTTGGCCTTGGCCTGCTCGGACACCATCAGGTACGGGTTGACGTGGGCTTCGACGCGGCCGGGTTCGTCCACGCTGGTGGAGTTGATCTCGAACCAGTCCGCGGGCGTGTCGCGCCGCACGAAGGCGGTGCCGCGCACGTCGGTGATCTCGTGCACCGGCTCGCGGGCCGCCAGCCGGTGCGCGATCTCGACGATGGCGCGCTCGGCGTTGCCGTACAAGAGCAGGTCGCACTTCGAGTCGACCACGATCGAGCGGCGGACCTTGTCCTGCCAGTAGTCGTAGTGGGCGATGCGGCGCAGCGACCCTTCGATGCCGCCGAGGATGATCGGCACGTCGTTCCAAGCTTCCTTGCAGCGCTGCGAATACACGATGGCCGCGCGGTCGGGCCGCGCACCGCCGACGTCGCCGGGCGTGTAGGCGTCGTCGCTGCGGATCTTCCGGTCCGCCGTGTAGCGGTTGATCATCGAATCCATGTTGCCGGCGGTSACGCCGAAGAASAGGTTCGGYTTGCCCAGTGCCTTGAAGGGCTCGGCGCTCTGCCAGTCGGGCTGGGCGATGATGCCCACGCGGAAGCCCTGCGCCTCGAGCATGCGGCCGATCACGGCCATGCCGAAGCTCGGGTGGTCGACGTAGGCGTCGCCCGTCACCACGATGATGTCGCAGCTGTCCCAGCCGAGCGCGTCCATCTCCTTGCGCGTGGTCGGCAGGAATTTGGCCGTGCCGAAACGGGCCGCCCAGTACTTGCGGTAGCTGGTCAGCGGCTTGGCGGCACGCGCAAAAAAGGAGACGTCGACGGGGGCGTTCATCAGTGGGGAAGTTGGCCGCGGCGGCTTGGCGGGCACGGCGCGGCAGTGGGCAACCCGCGATTTTAGGGTTTTCCACCACTTCTGTCGCGTTGGCGGCTGTTGACGCGCCTGCGGCAAGGCTTTTAAATGGTTGCCTCAGTCAACCATCAATATGACAACAGCAACCATTCAGGACAATTCGCCCCTGCCCGACGCCGCTGCGGTCAAGGCGATCCGGCGCTTCAACCGCTTCTACACGAGCCGCATCGGCGTGCTCGATCCCTACCTTGGCAGCGACATGTCGCTGACCGATGTCAGGGTGCTGTACGAGCTGGCCCACCGGGAAACGCCCGTCGCCAGCGAAATCGGCCGCGACCTGCGGCTCGACGCCGGCTACATGAGCCGCATCCTGCGCCGCTTCGAAGCGGCCGGCTGGCTCACGCGCGCGCCGCACCCGCGCGACGCGCGGCAGAGCGTGCTGCGCCTCACCGAAGCCGGCCACGCCGCATTTGCGCCGCTGCAACAGAAATCGCGCGACGAGGCGGCCGCCCTGCTCGCGCCGGTGCCTGCGCACGGGCGCCAGCAGCTGATCGATGCCATGGCGCGCATCGAGCGCGCGCTCGATCCCGCTGCGGCCCCGGCGGCGCGCACGCGCACCATCGTGCTGCGCGACCCGCTGCCCGGCGACATGGGCTGGGTGGTGCAGCAGCACGGCGAGCTCTATGCACGCGAGTACGGCTGGAACAGCGAGTTCGAGGCGCTGGTGGCCGACATCGTGGCGCAGTTCGTGCGCAAGTTCCAGCCCGCGTGGGAGAAGTGCTGGATCGCCGAGCTCGACGGCGAACGCGTGGGCGCGATCTTCGTGGTGCGCAAGTCGGCCACCACGGCCCAGCTGCGGCTGCTGCTGCTCTCGCCATCCGCACGCGGCCTGGGCCTGGGCGCGCGCCTGACCGACGAATGCATCGCCTTCGCGCGCGCCAAGGGCTATCGCAAGATGGTGCTCTGGACCAACAGCTGCCTGGCGGCCGCGCGCGCCATCTACGCCAAGCGGGGCTTCAAGCTCGACAAGGCCGAGCCCTACGAAGGCTTCGGCCAGCAGCTCGTGGGCGAGACCTGGTCGCTCAAGCTGCAGTAGACGAAGCGGTGCGCCGCCCCCTCAGCCACAGCTTTTTCAGCAGGGGCGCGAGCCACACCAGCAGCACGACCGCCGCCAGCGATGCGGCAATCGGCCGCGACACGAAGCCGGCCAGGTTGCCGTCCGACTTGATCATCGAGGTGATGAAGTTCTCTTCGAGCATGCCGCCGAGCACCACGCCCAGGATCGCCGGCGCAATGGGAAAGCCGTTCTCCTCGAGCAGGTAGGCCACCATGCCCGCCACGAGCATCACGCCCACGTCGAACAGCGAGTTGTTGATGGCAAACGCGCCCACGATGCAGAACAGCAGGATCAGCGGCATCAGCACGTTGCGCGGCACCCGCAGGATGCGCTTGGCCACCTTGATGCACAGGATGCCCAGCGGAATCATGATGATGTTGGCGATGATGAACAGCATGAACACCGCATAGATGTTCTGCGGATTGGTGGTGAACAGMGTCGGCCCCGGATTGAGGTTCTTCATGTAGAGCACGCCGATCACGATGGCCGTGATCGAGTCGCCCGGGATGCCGAACACCAGCGCCGGAATCCACGCGCCGGCCAGTGCGCTGTTGTTGGCCGAACCCGATTCGACAATGCCTTCGACATGGCCCGTGCCGAACTTCTCGGGCTCCTTGGAGAACTTCTTGCTCATGGCGTACGACATCCATGCCGCAATGTCGGCACCCGCACCCGGCAGCGCACCCACCGCCGTGCCCAGCAGGCTACCGCGCAGTATCTGCACCGGATACTTCTTGGCCAGCGCCCACTGGCCCGAGAGCACGCTGCCCACTTTCTCGACCACCACCTCGCCGGGCGGCAGCGTGTCGACCGCGAAGCGGATCACCTCCGAGATGGCGAACATGCCGATCATCATCGGGATCATGCCGATGCCGCCGGTCATCTCGGCATTGCCGAAGGTGAAGCGCGGAAAGCCCGCCGGATTGCCGAGCCCCACACAGGCCACCAGCAGGCCGAGCAGCAGCGTGATCATGCCCTTGAGCGGCCGGTCGGAGGTGATGAACACCGCGCATGTCAGGCCCAGCAGCACGAGCCAGAAGTACTCGAAGGAACTGAAGTTGAGCGCGAAGTCGGCCAGCGCGGGCGCCGCCACGATCAGCACCACCGTACCGAAAAGACCGCCCACGGCCGAGAACACCAGCCCCGCGCCCAATGCCGTCTCGGCCATGCCCTTGCGCGTCATCGCGAAGGCTTCGTCGGTGTAGGCGGCGGATGCGGGCGTGCCCGGAATGCGCAGCAGGCAGCCCGGGATGTCGCCCGAGAAGATGGCCATGGCGGTGGCCGTCACCATGGCCGCGATGGCCGGGATCGGCTGCATGAAGAAGGTGACTGGCACCAGTAGCGCCACCGCCATGGTGGCCGACAGCCCCGGCACCGCGCCGACGAACAGGCCATAGAGCGAGGCCAGCACCATCACGAGGATGGTGTAGGGCTCGAAGACCATCGAGAAAGCCTGCAAGAGTGCTGCGGACATGGATGGATGTTTCCGGTTACCAGGCGATGGGCATCAGGACGCCCCAGGGGAGCGGAACCCGCAGCAGCTTGTAGAACGCGGCATGGATCAGCAGCGCGGCAACCAGCGCGATCAGCAGCGCACGGCCCGGCGGCACGCGCATGGCGAGCATCAGTGCCAGCAGCGAGATCGCTGCAGTCGGCAGGAAGCCGAGCCGCTCGGAGGCGAACATGTAGAACARCACCGCGCCGATGACCAGCGCGGCGGACAGCACGTGACGCGGCGAAGCCGCCCAGTCGCCAAGCCGCACCCAGGCCGCGGCATGGCGTTCGCGCCATCCCTTGGCCAGCAGCATCGCGCCGCAGACGCACAGCCCCGCGGCAATCAGCCCCGGAAACAGCGCAGGCCCCACCTGCTGGCCCGGTATGCCCGGATAGCCCTGCACCACGGCAAGCACCACGATGCCGAGCGCCAGCAGGATCGCGCCGAAGATCGCGTCGTTGAATTTCATCGCGCCGCACCTCCGCCCGGCGGGCGCGCGCGCCGTCCGGCGCTCACTTGACGATACCCACGGCCTTCATCGTGGCGCCGAGTTCGGCGTCGGACTTGGCCATGTAGGCAGCGAAGTCGTCGGGGCCCGCATAGATCACGCCAAAGCCGCGCGAGGCCATGAAATCGGTGTACTCCTTGCTCGCCACCACTTTCTTGAGCGCGCCCGCCAGCTTGTCGCGCACGTCGGCCGGCAGGCCCTTGGGCCCGACGATGCCGCGCCAGGCCGCCATCGACCAGTCGCTGCCGATGGCCGCCTTGAGCGTGGGCACGTTGGGATAGAGGGCCGAGGGCTTGTCGCTCATGATCGCAAGGCTCTTGACCTTGCCCGCATCGATCAGCGAACGCGCCTCGGGCAGCGAGACCGGCGCGATGTCGACACCGCCCGCAACCACGTCCTGCAGGCCCGGCGCCGCGCCATTGCTCGGCACCCACGGCACGGCCGCGGGATCGATCTTCTGGTCGCGCAAGAGGCCCGCGATGGCCAGGTGCCAGATGCCGCCCTGTCCTGTGCCGGAAGCCTTGAGCTTGCCGGGACTGGCCTTGATGGCCGCCAGCAACTCGGCCACGTTCTTGTAGGGCGCGTCGGCCCGCACCTGGATGCCGGCCGGGTCGAGATTGGCAAGGCCGATCGGCGTGTACGAGGCACTGGTCAGCGGCGTCAGCCCCTGCCAATGCATCATGCCGATCTCGACCGTGGCCATGCCGATGGTGTAGCCGTCGGGCGGTGCGGCGGCAATGGCCGCATGGCCCACCACGCCGTTGCCGCCGGTGCGGTTCACCACCGTCATCGGCTGGCCGAGTTCCTTTTCGAGCAGGCTCGCGATGATGCGCGCCGTGGCATCGGTGCCGCCGCCCGCACCCCACGGAACGATCAGCGTGACGGGCCGGCTGGGATACGCCTGGGCCGCCGCCGGCGCTGCCGCGGCGAACATGGCAAGCCCTGCTGCCACACCTGCCGCATGGGCCACGAAGGAGCGGCGCGAAAAAAAGCCGGCGGAACGAACACGCATGGTTTTTGTCTCCTGGCGAAAGTCATTGGTATGACGATTGAACGGCAAACCGGTTTTTCTCACAGTTCGCTCGCCGGAGACATTAGGGTGAACCATCGTGCGCCGTGCGCGGCGCGGCGACGTCGCTACTGCATGAACCAGCCGTGGCTCACCACCAGCGACTGGCCGGTCAGCGCATTGGTCGGGAAGGCCGCGAACAGCAGCGCCACGCGCGCCACATCGTCGGTGGTGGTGAATTCGCCATCGACCGTTTCCTTCAGCATCACGTTCTTGACGACCTGCTCCTCGGTGATACGTTGGCGCGCACGCCGTGCTTCGCGCCTTCCTTCGCCACCGTCTTGGCCAGGCCGATGAGCCCGTGCTTGGCGGTCACGTAGGGCGCCTTCAGCAGCGAAGCTTCCTTGGAGTGCACCGATCCCATGTAGATCACGCTGCCGCCGCGGCCCTGGGCGTACATGTGCTTGAGACAGGCCTTGGTGGTGAGGAATGCGCCGTCGAGATGGATCGCGAGCATCTTCTTCCAGTCGGCAAAGCTGAATTCCTCGACCGGATGAACGATCTGCACGCCCGCGTTGCTGACCAGGATGTCGATGCCGCCGAAGGCCTTGGCGGCCTCCTCGACCGAGGCATCGACCTGCTCTTCGCTGGTCACGTCCACCGCCACGCCCAGGGCCTGCGCGCCCGTTGCCCGGAGCTCGGCCGCGGTGGCCTCGGCGGCCTGCTTGTTGAGGTCGGCAATGACGACCTTGGCCCCCTCGCGCGCGAACAGGATGGCAATCTCCTTGCCGATGCCGCTGGCCGAGCCGGTGATGTAGGCGACCTTGTCCTTGAGTTGCATGGTGAATGTCCTTGAGGTTGGAAAGAAGAAAAAACGGGTTGCAAGAATCGGGCGCCTTCAGCGCGAGAGCCCGGGGCGCTTGACGCGCTCCACGCCGGGCTCGCCGAGGTCGAAGGTGGTCACGCCGTTCACGGTGGCGTCGCTGCGCAGCGTCTCGGGATGCGCCAGCGTGCGCCGCATGTCGCGCGCGCCGGCCTCCCAATGCTCTTCGACGGCGGCGCGCGAGAACTCGTAGTCCTTCGATTCGACCTCGTAGGGCTTGTCGCGGTAGATCAGGTGGAAGATGTCGATCGGGTGGTGCGTGAGCTCGGCCTGCACCGCCAGCACCGAGGGGTCATTGCGAAGGCGCACCGGCAGCTTGGAGATCAGGTCGGCAATGGCCTGCTGCAGGTTCAGGTTGGCGGCCAGCGCATCGGTGTTCATGCGGGTGCGGCTCGAATAGGTGATGTCCTTCTGCCGCTCCATCACGCCCGACAGCGTGCGCGGCATCTCGCCGCGTGCATTGAAAAGGTCGACCTGCAGCACCACCAGCGGCTCGGAGCGCGGATGGATGTCGAGCACGTACTGCAGCGGCGTGTTCGAGACGATGCCGCCGTCCCAGTAGTCGTCGCCGTCGATGCTGACCGGCGCAAAGCCCGGCGGCAGCGCACCGCTGGCCATGATGTGCTCGGGGCCGATGCGCTGGCGCGTGTTGTCGAAGTACACCGAGTTGCCGGTGCGCACGTCGACCGCGCCCACGCTGAAGCGCGCCTCGCAGGCGTTGATGCGGTCGAAGTCGACCAGGCGCTCGAGCGTGGCCTTCAGCGGCGCGGTGTCGTAGTAGCTCAGGAGCGGCGCCGCGGCGCCCATCAGCAGCGCGGGCGAATAGCGCGGCTCGAAGAAGCCCGGAATGCCCACCAGCATCGCCATGCTGGCGCTCCACTGGTTCTGCGTGGCGCGGTCGCCCAGCCATGACGGCAGGCGCTGCGCCGGCCCCGAAGACACCAGGTGCCAGAACTCGCGCAGCCGGTCGACGCGCTTCTCGGGCGCGTTGCCCGCGATCAGCGCCGCATTGATGGCGCCAATGGAGACGCCGGCAATCCAGTGCGGCTGCAGGTCGGTCTCGCTGAGCGCGRCATACACGCCGGCCTGGTAGGCGCCGAGCGCGCCGCCGCCCTGCAGCACCAGCGCCTTGCGCGCGGCGCGCATGTCTTCGCGGCGCTCCTCGAAGGTGTTGTTGAGGGTTTTTTGGCTTGCGGCACGTGGCTTCCTGGTCGTCTTCGTCGTCATATGGTGTCATTTGACACCAGCGCGAAGACCGCAAGCTGACCGCGCGCCGCTTGGCCCCCTCACATCTTGGGCAGCATCTGGCCCCGGATTTCGCCGCCCGGGTTGGCGGCGGTGTGGACGTTGGCATACCACTTGCCGGCGATCAGGTCGGCCGCCTGCGCCGGCGTGAGCGTGGCCTGGCCCTCGATCGGGCTGGCCGCGTTGGCAAAGGGCAGCACCACGCCGGCATTGGCACCCGCGGCCGCCGGGCCATGGAAGTGCGCCGCGGTGGCCGGGCCGCTCAGGCCGCTGTAGGTGATCTTGTACTTGAGGACGTTGGTGTCCTTGTTGAGCCAGGCCTCCGCCAGGCCGCTGCCGCGCGTCATGTTGGGCGGCACTTCGCTGGCGGCGTTCATCGCGCCGCTGAAGCTCGCGGTGTTCGACCTGGACATCATTCCGCAACCGGCCAGCGCGGCACTGGCCACGCCGGCGATGAGGGTTGCGCGCAAAAGGCTGCCATATCGGGTCATGAGCTTTATCTCCTGAGTTATGAAAACCGCTACAGCATAGGCAGGCCTTGCCATTTGCCTTGTCGGCCACCACCGCGACTTTGGCGGCCGGGCGCAGGCTGAAAGAGAATGCGGCCATGAACCCTGCCGAGCTCCCCACCGCCCAAGACGTCGTCGGCTTCTGGCGCCAAGCCGGGCCCGAACGATGGTTTGCCAAGAACGAAGCCTTCGACGCGCAGTTCCGCGAACGCTTCCTTGCCGCCCACGAAGCGGCCGCGCGCGGCGAGCTCGACCATTGGGCGCAGGGCGCCGAGGGCGCCCTGGCACTGCTGGTGCTGCTCGACCAGTTTCCGCGCAACACCTGGCGCGGAAACGCGCGCATGCTGGCCACCGATGCCAAGGCGCTGGCCATCGCCCGCCAGGCGATCGAAGCGGGCCTCGACCTGAAGACCGACGAGGAGTTGCGGCGCTTTTTCTACCTGCCCTTCATGCATTCCGAGTCGCTGGACGACCAGCAGCGCTCGGTCGAGCTCAACGCCGCGCTCGATGCCAACACCCAGCGCTTCGCGGTGCTGCACCGCGACATCATTGCGCGCTTCGGCCGCTTTCCGCACCGCAACAAGCTGCTCGGGCGCACCAGCACGGCCGAGGAGCAGCGCTTCCTCGACGAGGGCGGCTTCGCAGGCTAACGCTGCGGCAGCGGGTCCGAGCGCGTCGGCGAAGGATTCGCGTCGGCGCTGCGCCCCATGTCCTTGAGCGAGCCATAGGTCTTGGCATAGACCCAGGTGAACTCGGCCCCGAGCAGGAAGATCTGCGCCGAGTAGTACACCCACACCAGCACCACGACCAGCGAACCTGCCGCACCGTAGCCCGAGGCCACGCTGCTCTTGCCGATGTACAGCCCGATCAGGTGCTTGCCGATGGTGAACAGCAGCGCCGTGACCGCCGCGCCCACCCACACGTCGCGCCACTGCACCCTGACGCGCGGCATGATCTTGTAGATCATCGCGAAGATCACCGTCACCATCGCAAAGCTGAAGACGAAATTCACCGCCTGCGCCAGCGTGGCCCAGCCGCCGAACACCGGCGCCCACCACTTGCTGAGCGCCGCCAGCGCCGCACTGGCCACCAGCGACACCATCAGCAGGAAGCCGATGGCCATGATCATGCTGAACGACAGCAGCCGCACGCGCAGCAGGTTGAACAGGCCCTTGCTCTTGGTGCGCGCCGGCGCCCGCCAGATGCGGTCGAGCGCGTCCTGCAGTTCGCCGAAGACGGTGGTCGCGCCGACCACCAGCAGGCCCAGGCCGACCACCGTGGCCACGATGCCTTCGGCCGGCTTGTTGACCGCCTGCAGCATGCCCTGCACCGCGGCCGCGCCCTGCGCGCCCATGAGGCCGGAAAGCTGCGCGAAGATCTCGCCGCGCGCGGCCTCTTGGCCGAACACGAGGCCGGCCACCGAGATCACGATCAGCAGCAGCGGCGCGATCGAGAACACCGTGTAGTAGGCCAGCGCGGCACCCATGCTCGGAGCGTAGTCGTTGGACCAGGAGGCCACGGCCTGCTTGCAGAGATCGAAGAGCGCGCGGATTTGCATGGCGGTGGAGTCTCCCTTTGAGTGATGCAGGGGCATGTCAGCCCGGTGCCCGGCATGTTGCAGGCCTGGCTACGATAATCGCATCCACATGCATCCGTCTCCTTCAGGCGCGGCGGCGCCGCCCGCCCATCCGCAACCGAAGTCGCCACGCGACCTTTTTGTTTCATTCACCTGKCTTGCGCTGCAGGGCTTCGGTGGCGTGCTGGCCATCGTCCAGCGCGAGATGGTGGAGAAGAAGCGCTGGCTCACGCCCGAGCAGTTCCTGGAAGACTGGGCCGTGGCCCAGGTGATGCCGGGGCCGAACGTGATCAACCTCGCACTGATGATCGGCGACCGCTACTTCGGCCTGCGCGGCGCCATTGCCGCGGTGGCCGGCATGCTCGCGATACCGCTCGTGGTCATCCTCGTGCTGGCCGTGCTCTATGCCCACTACGCCGCCAACCCGCAGGTGGCCGCCGCGCTGCGCGGCATGGGCGCGGTGTCGGGCGGGCTGATCGCCGCCACCGGCATCAAGCTGATTCCGCAGCTGCGCAAGCACCCGCTGGGCTTTGCCACCTGCCTGGCCTTCGTCGCGCTGGTGTTCGGCGCCATTGCGCTGTTCAAGATGCCGCTCGGCTGGGTGCTGCTGGCCGTGGGCGGCGTGGCTTGTGCGTGGACCTGGCGCAGGATCGCCGCATGAGCCAGCTGACCATCGCCATGCAATGGCACGACTGGCTGGCGCTCTTCGGCCAGTACCTGCTGCTGTCGCTGCTGTCGATCAGCGGCGCCATCACTACGGTTCCGGACATGCACCGCTACCTCGTTGCGCAGCACGGCTGGCTCAGCGATGCGCAGTTCAGCTCCTCGGTGGCCATCGCCCAGGCCGCGCCCGGGCCGAACGTGCTCTTCGTCGCGCTGATGGGCTGGAACGTCGGGCTCAATGCGGGCGGCGGCATCGGCGCGGGGCCGGGTGCCTGGCTGCTGGGCCTGTTCGGGCTCATGGTCACCATGCTGGGCATCATGCTGCCCAGCACCACCCTCACCTACCTGGCCACGCGCTGGGGCCACCGCAACCGCGACCGGCGCGGCGTGCGCGCCTTCAAGCAGGGCATGGCGCCGGTGGTGGTGGGCCTGCTGATCGCCACCGGCTGGGTGCTGGCGGCGGGTAACCATGCCGGCGACGCGCCTGCATGGCATCTGTGGCTGCTGACCGCAGTGGCCGCGCTTATCGTCTGGCGCACGCGCGTCCACCTGCTCTGGCTGCTGGGCGCGGGTGCGCTGCTCGGTGCCGTGGGCGTCGTCTGATCCTCGTTCTCTTCCTCAGGAAACAAACTCATGTCGCAACTCCGCTCGCTCGGCCGCTCCGGCCTCCTGGTTTCACCGCTGGCCTTCGGCGGCAACGTGTTCGGCTGGACGGCGGACGAGGCCACCTCGTTCCGCCTGCTCGATGCCTGGGTGGACGCGGGGTTCAACTTCATCGACACCGCCGACGTCTATTCGGCCTGGGTGCCGGGCCACAGCGGCGGCGAGTCCGAGGCCATCATCGGCAAGTGGCTCAAGCAAAGCGGCAAGCGCAACCGCGTGGTGCTGGCCACCAAGGTCGGCAAGCCGATGGGCGAAGGCAAGTCGGGCCTCTCGCCGGCCTACATCCGCGAAGCGGTGGAAGCCTCGCTCAAGCGCCTGCAGACCGACTTCATCGACCTGTACCAGTCGCACGACGACGATGCCGCCACCCCGCTCGAAGATTCGCTGCAAGCGCGAAGTGGGCGTGATCAACTTCTATGCGCTGGCGGCCGGTTTCCTGACCGGCAAGTACCGCACCGAGGCCGACGCCGCCAAGAGCGCGCGCGGCGCCACCACCATCAAGAAGTACCTGAACCCGCGGGGCCTGCGCATTCTCGAGGCGCTCGACAAGGTGGCCCAGCAGTACAACGCCAAGCCGGGCCAGGTGGCCATTGCCTGGCAGATCGCGCGCCCTTCGGTCACGGCGCCGATCGCCAGCGCCACCTCCATCGCGCAACTGGAGGAACTGGTGGTCGCCACCCAGCTGAAGCTCGATGCCGGCACCATCCAGATGCTGGACCGGGCCAGCGCCGAGACCCCCGAGGCCTGAGGCGGGCCCCATGAGCGGCTTCGACGCCATCGCCACGCCCCTGCTCGAGCACTTCGCCGACCTGCGCGTCGAAGTGGGCGTGCCGCAGGTGCTGGGCAGCAGCGCGCGCGGCCTGCGCCGCGTGGTGCCGATCACGGGCGGGGAAGCATCGGGCCACGGCTGGCGCGCCCGGGTGCTGCCGGGCGGCAGCGACTTTCAATTGATCGTGAGCGACACGCTCTCCGAACTGGACGCGCGCTACGGGCTGGAAACCGATGCGGGCGACCTGGTCTACGTGCAGAACCACGCCATTCGCGCGGCCGCGCCAGAGGTCATGGCCATGCTGCTGCGCGGCGAGCCGGTCGATCCGGCGCAGGTCTACTTCCGCTGCAGTCCGCGCTTCGAGACGGCCTCTGCTTCTCTGAAATGGATCAACGAGCGCATGTTCGTCGGGGCGGGCCTCAGGCACCCGGCCGAAGTCGTGATGCGCTTCTTCGCGCTCATGTAGTTCGCGCGAGCTAGCCGTCGACCGGATTCAGCGGCGTGGAAAGAATGCGCTGGTAGAAGGCCACGTCGAGCCAGCGGCCGAACTTGAATCCGGCCTGCCGCACGGTGCCGGCATGCTCGAAGCCCAGGCGCTCATGCAGCCCGATGCTGCCGGCGTTGGCGGCATCGATGGCGCCGACCATGACGTGCACGTCGTGCGCCACGGCCTCGGCAATGATCGCCTCCATGAGCCTGCGGCCGAGACCCGCGCCGCGGTGGCCCGCCTCGACATACACCGAGTGCTCCACCGTGTACTTGTAGGCCGGAAAGGCGCGGAACGTGCCGTAGCTCGCAAAACCCAGCAGCTTGCCGCTCTCGTCTTCCGCGCCGATCACGGGAAAGCCGTTGGCGCGCTTGGTGGCGAACCACGCCACCATGCTCTCGGGCGTGCGCGGCTTGTAGTCGTACAGCGCCGTCGAATTGGCAATGGCCTCGTTGAGGATGGCAAGGATGGCGCCCGCGTGGGCTTCCTCGGTGCAGGGGACCAGGCGCATGTTCGTTCCTTTCAGGCTGTCCAATTTCAATCTGTCCAATATAGGAGAATAATAATCTCATATGAGAAACAATTCATCTCCGCCTGCCGAGCCCTCCGGCATCGACGCGCTCATTGCCGCCCGGCTGCTCGCGCTGCGCCAGGCCAAGGCGCTGAGCCTGGCCGAGCTGGCCGAGCTTTCCGGCGTCAGCAAGGCCATGATCTCGAAGGTGGAGCGCGCGGAGAGCAGCCCGACGGCCGTGCTGCTGGGCCGGCTGGCCGCCGGCCTGGGCGTGCCGCTCGCGCAGCTGCTGACGGAGGAGAAGGCTTCGCCGCGCCGGCTGCGCCCCCGGGCCGAACAGGAGGTCTGGCGCGATCCCGAGGCAGGCTACCTGCGGCGCCAGGTCGCCGAGCGCGGCGCGAGCGGCGGCGTGGAGATGGTCGAGATCGAATTGCCGCGTTCGGCGCAGGTCGCCTATCCGCGCTGGAGCGGCAAGCCGTACCGGCAATGCCTGTGGATGCTCGAAGGCGCGCTGCGGGTGGACTACGGCGAGGAGCGCTTCGAACTCGCGCCCGGCGACTGCCTGGATTTCGGCGTCGACCGGCCGCTGGTCTTCAAGGCGCTCGGCCGCGCGGGCTGCCGCTACC
>NZ_JBFTPJ010000146.1:0-8408 GCF_056398445.1 Variovorax sp. 01T439_2 | reverse complement strand
CGACGAGGGGCTGCTCGTTTCCGCCATGGGGCGACCGCAAAACCGGGCGCTTTATGAATCGCCCGACGCGGCGGCACTGGCTGCGAGCTACGCCTTCGGGATTGCTCGCAACCATCCATTCACCGACGGCAACAAAAGAACGGCTTTCGTCGCCATGGAAGTTTTTCTGGACCTCAATGGGTTTGAGCTTCGCGCGACCGACCACGATTGCGTGCTGACCACACTCAAGCTCGCCGCCGGCCAGCTCGAGGAAGAGGCGCTTGCGGAGTGGATCCGCGCTCATCTCGCGCCTCGGAGCAGCTGACATTCAGAACAGAAAATACCGCTGCGTCAGCGGCAGCTGCACCGCCGGATCGCAGGTCAGCAGATGCCCGTCGGCGCGCACCGCATAGGTCTGCGCATCGATCTCCATCTTCGGCGTGTAGCCGTTGTGGACCAGGTCCTTCTTGCGCACATTGCGGATGTTCTTCACCGCGCTGAGGTGCTTTGCCAGGCCGTAGCGTTCCTTGATGCCCGCGGCCAGTCCGGCCTGCGAGACGAAGGTCAGCGAGCTCCTGGCCAGCGAGCCGCCGTAGCTGCCGAACATCGGGCGGTAGTGCACCGGCTGCGGCGTGGGGATCGACGCGTTGGGGTCGCCCATGGCAGCCATGGCGATGGTGCCGCCCTTGATGAGCGTGAAGGGCTTCACGCCGAAGAAGGCGGGTTTCCAGATCACGATGTCGGCCCACTTGCCGACCTCGATCGAGCCCACCTCGTGCGCAATGCCGTGCGAGATGGCGGGGTTGATCGTGTACTTGGCCACGTAGCGCCTGGCGCGGAAGTTGTCGTTGCGCTCGCTGTCCTCGGGAAGCTTGCCGCGCTGCAGCTTCATCTTGTGCGCCGTCTGCCAGCAGCGCAGCACCACTTCGCCCACGCGGCCCATGGCCTGGCTGTCGGAGCTGAACATGCTGATCGCGCCCAGGTCGTGCAGCACGTCCTCGGCGGCGATGGTTTCCTTGCGGATGCGCGACTCGGCAAAGGCCAGGTCCTCGGCAATGCCGGCGTCCAGGTGGTGGCACACCATGAGCATGTCGACGTGCTCGTCGAGCGTGTTCATGGTGTAGGGCATGGTGGGGTTGGTGGAGGAGGGCAGGAAGTTCTCCTCGCCCACCACGCGCAGGATGTCGGGCGCATGGCCGCCGCCCGCGCCTTCGGTGTGGAAGGCGCAGATTGAGCGGCCGCCCACGGCCGCGATGGTGTTCTCGACGAAGCCCGACTCGTTGAGCGTGTCGCTGTGGATCGCCACCTGCGTGTCGGTGGCGTCGGCCACGTCCAGGCAGTTGCTGATGGCCGAAGGCGTGGTGCCCCAGTCCTCATGCAGCTTCAGGCCCATGACGCCGGCTTCGATCTGCTCGTGCAGCGCATCCGGAAGGCTCGCATTGCCCTTGCCGAGGAAGCCCAGGTTCATCGGGAACGCATCGGCCGCCTGCAGCATGCGTTCGATGTGCCAGGGGCCGGGCGTGGCGGTGGTCGCGAAGGTGCCGGTGGCGGGGCCGGTGCCGCCGCCCAGCATGGTGGTGATGCCGGAGGCGAGCGCCTCCTCGATCTGCTGCGGGCAGATGAAGTGGATGTGGCTGTCGATGCCGCCGGCCGTGACGATGTTGCCCTCGCAGCTGATGATCTCGGTGCCCGGTCCGATGACGATGTCCACGCCCGGCTGCACGTCGGGGTTGCCGGCCTTGCCGATGGCGGCGATGCGCCCGTCCTTCAGGCCGATGTCGGCCTTCACGATGCCCCAGTGGTCGAGGATCAGCGCGTTGGTCAGCACGGTGTCGACGGCGCCACCGGCCGTCGGGCCGCTGCTTTTGCCGTCGCGAGTGCGCTGCGACTGCGCCATGCCGTCGCGGATGGTCTTGCCGCCACCGAACTTCACCTCTTCGCCGTAGCCGCCGGCGCGCAGCGTGTAGTCGGCCTCGACCTCGATCAGCAGGTCGGTGTCGGCGAGCCGCACGCGGTCGCCCACGGTGGGGCCGAAGATCTCGGCGTACGCACGCCGTCCAATCGTTGCCATGGCTTAGAGCTTTCCTTGGATGAGGCCGCGAAAGCCGTAGACGATGCGATCGCCCGAAAAATCGACGAGCTCGACGGTGCGTTGCTGGCCCGGCTCGAAGCGCACCGCGGCGCCCGAGGCGATGTTCAGCCGCATGCCGCGCGCAGCCGCGCGGTCGAAGCCGAGCGCGCCGTTGGTCTCGGCAAAGTGATAGTGCGAGCCGACCTGGATCGGCCGGTCGGCGGTGTTCTGCACCACCAGCGTGAGCGTGCGGCGGCCCGGGTTGAGCGTGTGCTCGCCGTCGTCGGTGAAGAGTTCGCCAGGGATCATGGCCGGCCTCAGATGGCCTGGGCCAACAGCGTTGCGCCCAGGCCGAGCACAGCGGCGCCGGCCACGCGGGGCAGCCAGGCGTTGGCGCGGCGCAGCGCCCAGCCGATCGCGATGCCAGCGGCGTGCAGCAGCACTGTGGCGCCGACCATGCCGGCGAGCGTGAGGGCCGCACCGTCTTCGCTGGCCAGCTCGTAGCCATGCGCCACGCCGTGGAAGACGGCGAACGCGCCCACCAGCGCCGCGGCCGCTGCGGCCGGCAGATGGATGCGCGTGGCGACCAGCAGGCCCAGCACCAGCAGCGAAACCGCGATCATCGGCTCGACCGCCGGCAGCTGCACGCCCGCCAAGCCCATCAGCGCGCCCACGAGCAGCATGCCCGCGAAGGCCAGCGGCGCCCACAGCAGATCGGGCCAGGCGCGGCGGGCGGCCAGCGCGCTCCAGAGGCCGACCGCGACCATCGCCGCCAGATGGTCGGCGCCGGTCAGCGGGTGCAAAAAGCCGGTGGCAAAGCCGTGGTGCACGCCGCCATCGGCACCGGTGTGGGCGCTGGCCGCGAGCGGCAGCAGCATGGCAATGAGGGCAAGCGTCTTGGAAGCGTTGTGGCGCATGGCAGGCTTTCTTGTTCCGGAGGGGAGAGTCAGACGATGGGTTGGTGGACGGTGACCAGCTTGGTACCGTCGGGAAAGGTGGCCTCCACCTGGATGTCCGGGATCATCTCGGCGATGCCGTCCATCACGTCGGCGCGGGTGAGCACGCTGCGGCCCTCGCTCATCAGCGCCGCGACGCTCTTGCCGTCGCGCGCGCCTTCCATCACGGCGGCGGAGATCAGCGCGACGGCTTCGGGGTAGTTGAGCTTCAGCCCGCGCGCCTTGCGGCGTTCGGCCAGCAGTGCTGCGGTGAAGATCAGCAGCTTGTCTTTTTCGCGCGGGGTCAGTTCCATGGGGGGCGGCTTCGGGTGGCGGGGGAGGTCGGCCATTATTGGGCAGGCTTCGTCTTTGCAACAGTCGTGCCGGTGTTCGCCAAAAGACGTATGGATGGCACGAAAGATGCACCGAAACGGTGTGAACCCGGATGCCGCCACCCCCAGCCCCGACGACGCGCCCCAGCGCATCGTCAAGGTGCGGCGCGACTACAACAGCTGGGTGGCGAGCGAGACGCTCGAGGACTACGCGCTGCGCTACACGCCGCAGCGCTTTCGCAAGTGGTCCGAATGGCGCGTGGCCAACACGGCCTTCGGCGCGGCCTCGTTCCTGGTGCTGGAGGCCGTGGGCGCGACGCTGCTGGTGCAGTACGGCTTCGCCAACGCGTTCTGGGCCATCGTGGCGACGGGACTCATCATCTTCCTGGCGGGCCTGCCGATCAGCGTGTATGCCGCGCGCTACGGCGTCGACATGGACCTGCTCACGCGCGGCGCGGGCTTCGGCTACATCGGCTCSACGCTCACSTCGCTGATCTACGCCTCGTTCACCTTCATCTTCTTCGCGCTCGAGGCGGCGGTGATGGCCTATGCGCTCGAACTSGCGCTSGGCGTGCCGCCSGTGTGGGGCTACCTGGTGTGCGCGCTGGTGGTGATTCCGCTGGTGACGCACGGTGTCTCGGCCATCAGCCGCCTGCAGCTGTGGACCCAGCCGCTCTGGCTGGTGATGCTGGTGGTGCCCTTCGTCTTCGTGCTGGTGCGCGATCCTGGTGCGTTCGCGGGCATCGTGCACTACAACGGTGTGAAGGCCGGCGCCAAGGGCTTCGACCTGCACCTGTTTGGCGCGGCGCTGACCGTTGGCATCGCCTTGATCACCCAGATGGGGGAGCAGGCCGACTACCTGCGCTTCATGCCCGCGCGCACCGCCGCGGGCGCCCGGCGCTGGTGGGCCGGCGTSCTGGYCGGSGGGCCGGGCTGGGTGGTGCTSGGGGTGSTSAAGATGCTSGGCGGYGCGCTGYTGGCMTAYCTSGCSATCASSCACATGGTGCCGGCCGAGCGCGCGGTCGATCCCAACCAGATGTACCTCGCGGCCTACGAGTACGTGTTTCCGAACTACGGCTGGGYGGTGGCCGCGACCGCGCTGTTCGTGGTGATCTCGCAGCTCAAGATCAACGTGACCAACGCCTACGCCGGTTCGCTGGCCTGGAGCAATTTCTTCTCGCGCGTGGCGCACAGCCATCCGGGGCGCGTGGTGTGGGTGGTGTTCAACGCGCTCATCGCCTTCATGCTGATGGAGATGAACGTGTTCGAGGCACTGGGCGACGTGCTCGGCCTGTTCGCCAACATCGCCATCGCCTGGATGATGGCGGTGGTGGCCGACCTGGTCATCAACAAGCCGCTGGGCCTGTCGCCGCCGGGCATCGAGTTCAAGCGGGCGCACCTGTGGGACATCAACCCGGTGGGCGTCGGCGCGATGGCGCTGGCTTCGGTGCTGTCGATCACCGCGCACCTGGGCGTGTTCGGGCCGCTCGCGCAGGCTTTTTCGGCGCTCATTGCGCTGGGCACGGCGCTGGTGGTGTCGCCGCTGCTGGCCTGGGCCACGGGCGGCAAGTACTACCTGGCGCGGGGCTCGGCCGGCCAGGGCGCGGTTGCCTTCGCCCCGGCCGCGGGTCCGCGCGCGGTGCGATGGGCGCGGGTCGAGCATGCCGTGGACGAGGGCGGCGCAGAGGGCAGCTACCAGCGCCTCAAGGTGCAGCACTGCGTGATCTGCGAGCGCGAGTACGAAGGCCCCGACATGGCCCACTGCCCGGCCTACCAGGGCGCGATCTGCTCGCTGTGCTGCACGCTCGACGCGCGCTGCGGCGACCTGTGCAAGCCGCATGCGAGCCTGTCGGCGCAATGGTCGTCGGTGCTGCGCTGGCTGCTGCCGCGCTTCAGCTGGCGCTATCTCGACACCGGCCTCGGGCACTTCCTGCTGCTGATGCTGATCATCGTGCCGGTGCTGGCCGTGGTGTTCGGCGTGCTCTACCAGCAGGAGCTGCGCGCATTGGGCGAGAGCGCGCTGCAGCTGGCCTCGCAGTCAGAGCTGGCCGAGGCGCTGGCGGGCGTGCAGCAGTCGGCACTGCGCTCGGGCTTTCTCAAGGCCTACATGGCGCTGCTCGTGATTGCGGGCGTGGTGGCCTGGTGGCTGGTGCTGGCGCACCAGAGCCGCAAGGTCGCGCAGGAGGAATCGAACCGCCAGACCCATCTGCTGATGCGCGAGATCGAACTGCACCGCGCGACCGACCGCGCCTTGCAGTCGGCCAAGCAGACGGCGGAGGAAGCGCGCGAAGTCGCCGAGCAGGCCAAGCTCGCGGCCGACGAGGCGCGCCGCGCCGCCGACCAGGCCAACCAGGCCAAGAGCCGCTACATCAGCGCCATCAGCCACGAGCTGCGCACGCCGCTCAACAGCATCCTGGGCTACGCGCAGCTGATGGGCGAGGATCAGTCCGTGCCGCCGCACCGCCAGCAGGCCGTTGCGGTGATCAAGCGCGGCGGCGAACACCTGCTGTCGCTCATCGAGGGCACGCTGGCCATTGCCCACATCGAGGCCGGCAAGCTCACGCTGCATGCCAGGCCCATGCGCTTTGCCGACACGCTGCGCGAGCTGGCCGACATGTTCGAGCTGCAGGCGGCCGAGAAGGGCTTGCGGTTCCGCTTCGAGACCACGGGCAGCTTGCCCGAGGTGGTGCGCGCCGACGAGAAGCGCGTGTGCCAGATCCTCATCAACCTGCTGGGCAATGCCATCAAGTTCACGGCCGCGGGCGAGGTGAGGCTGCGGCTGTCGTATGCGCGCGAATTCGCCTCGGTCGAGATCGAGGACACCGGCCCCGGCATGACGGCCGAGGACATCGAGCGCATCTTCGAGCCCTTCACGCGCGGCGATGCGGCCGCGGCTGCGACGCCCGGCGCGGGGCTGGGCCTCACCATCGCCAAGATGCTGACCGACCTGATGGGCGGCGAGATGAAGGTGCGCAGCACGCCCGGCGAAGGCTCGCTCTTCTGCGTGCGGCTCTTCCTGCCGCGCGTGCACGACGCGGCCGGCGCCTCGGGCCGCCCGGCGCCGGTGCAGCCTGCGCGGCGCGGCTACGAAGGCCCGCGCCAGCGGCTGCTGGTGGTCGACAACGAGGAGGCCGACCGCGAGCTGCTCGGCCATGTGCTGGCGCCGCTCGGCTTCGAGCTGCGCAGCGCCGCCAGCGGGCACGATGCGCTCGACCTCATTGCGGCCGGCTACCGGCCCGACGCGATGTTCGTCGACCTTGCCATGCCCGGCATCGATGGCTGGGAGACCATCCGCCGCGCGCGCAGGCTCGGCCTGGCCGATGCCAGCGTGGCCATCGTCTCGGCCAATGCCTTCGACAAGGGCCTGGAGAACGACGTGGGCATTGCACCGGAAGATTTCTTCGTCAAGCCGGTGCGCCACACCGAACTGCTCGACTGGCTCGAGCGCCGCCTCGGCCTGCGATGGACCGACACCGCCGCGACGCCGGTGCCCGCCGCCGCGCCGCGCACCATGCGGGCGCCGTCGCTTTCGAGGCTGCGCGCACTCGACGAGGCGGTGAGCCTGGGCTACTTTCGCGGCATCATGAACCAGCTCGACGAGATCGACGCCGAAGAGCCCGAATGCCTGGCCTGGACCGAGGCGCAGCGCGTCCTGGCGCGCCAGTTCCAGTTCGAGGCCATGAGCCGGGCGCTGGCGGCCGCCGTCGGCGCGGACTGAAGAACACGTTCCATGGAAACCACACCGCTTGCCAGAACGCTGCGCGAACAGGGCGCCAACAGCGACCTCGTGCTGATCGTCGACGACGTGCCCGACAACCTCGCGGTGCTGCACGATGCGCTCGACGAGTCGGGCTACACCGTGCTCATTGCCACCAATGGCGAGCAGGCGCTGCAGCGCGCCGCGCAGGCGCGCCCCGACATCGTGCTGCTCGACGCGATGATGCCGGGCATCGACGGCTTCGAAGTGGCGCGCCGGCTCAAGGCCGACGCCGCGACGGCGCACATTCCCATCGTCTTCATGACCGGCCTCACCGAGACCGAGCACCTGGTGGCCGCGCTCGAGGCCGGCGGCGTCGACTACGTCACCAAGCCGATCAAGCCCAAGGAAGTGCTGGCCCGCATGAACGTGCACCTGCAGGGCGCCCGCCGCGCGCGGCAGGACGCGCGCCAGGCCGGCCAGGCGCGCAATGCGCTCGACGCCTTCGGCTACGCGAGCATCACGGTGCGCCTGCCCGAAGGCAAGCTGATCTGGCAGACGGCGCTCGCGCGCGAGCTGCTGCAGCGCTACTGCGACACCCGCGCGCCCGAGACGCCGCCCGTGGTGCTCGAATGGCTGCGGCGCCATGCGCCCGAGGCCAGGCAGCAGGGCATCGAGCCGCCGGCGCTTTCGATCGTGCGGCCGAGCGTGGGGGCCACGCCGAGCGCCGCCGGACAGCCCCAGGTGCCGAGCGTGGGGGCCACGCCAACCACGAGCAGCCTCAGCCTGCGGCTGCATCGGCAGACCGGGCAGGACGACGATGGCGACGAATGGATGATCGTCATGCGCGAGATTTCCGACACTGCCGTGATCGAGGCCATGAGCCTGAGCCTGAAGCTCACGGCGCGCGAGGCCGAGGTGCTCTACTGGGTGGTCAAGGGCAAGACCAACAAGGACATCGGCGAGATCCTGGGCAGCAGCCCCGCCACGGCCAAGAAGCACCTGGAGCGGGTGTACGTGAAGCTCGGCGTCGAGACCCGCACGGCCGCCGCGGGCGTGGCCATCAAGCGCATCCGCGAGCTGCAGCCGCAGTTCGAGATCTGAGAATCCGCCTTGCGGGCGCCGCGCCGCCGCGGTGACTTTGGCCATCCCTAGAATGCCGGGACTTCGGGATGACGGGCGATGAAAAAGAACAGACGCAGAACAACAACGAGTCGACGACTTCGGCCGCAACCCGCCTGGCTGCCGGCGGCTGCCTGCCTGCTGGCCGGCGCGGCTGCCCAGGCCGCGGGCCATTTCGACGTGGACGATGCAGGCATGCTCGATCCGGGCCAGTGCCAGTACGAAGCCTGGTGGGGCCGCACCGGCACCGAGCCGATGAACGGGCTGCACAT
>NZ_JBFTPJ010000145.1:0-8478 GCF_056398445.1 Variovorax sp. 01T439_2 | reverse complement strand
GGACTGGGTGAAGGACGGCGAGGCGGCCGAATCCGCATTGCGCACCCAGCAGTACGACCTCGTGCTGCTCGACCTGGGCGTGCCGCGCCGCGACGGGCTCGAGGTGCTGCGCAGCCTGCGCGCCCGCAAGCAGCGCATGCCGGTGCTGATTGCCACCGCGCGCGATTCGGTGCAGCAGCGCATCGAAGGGCTCGACGCGGGCGCCGACGACTACGTGCTCAAGCCCTACGACCTCGACGAGCTGCTGGCGCGCATCCGCGCCCTGCTGCGCCGCGCCGCGGGGCGCGCCGAGCCGGTGTACGAGCACATGGGCGTGAGCATCAACCCGGCCACGCGCGAGGTCGCGGTGGAGGGTCAGCCGGTGGTGCTTTCGGCGCGCGAATGGGCCGTGCTCGAACCGCTGATCGCGCGGCCCGGCATGGTGCTGTCGCGCGCCCAGCTCGAGGAAAAGCTCTACAGCTGGAAGGACGAGATCAGCAGCAATGCGGTCGAGGTCTATGTGCACGGCCTGCGCAAGAAACTCGGCGCCGAGCTGATCCGCAATGTGCGGGGCGTCGRCTACATGGTGCCGAAGGCATGATCCGCGCGCTGACCGGATCGCTGCGCGCGCGCCTGCTGTGGTTCCTGCTCGCGGCCATCGTGCTGGCGGCCGGCGCGCAGGCGCTGGTGGCCTACCGCACGGTGCTGAAGGAGGCCGACGAGATCTTCGACTACCACATGCAGCAGATGGCGCTGTCGCTGCGCGCCGGCCTGCCGCCGAGCGCGGCCGTGGGCGGCCTGGGCAGCGGCGAGCAGAACTTCGATTTCGTGGTGCAGGTGTGGACCGCCGACGGCGTGCGCATCTTCGAATCGGCCGAACAGGCGGCGCTGCCGCAGCTGGCGGTGCTGGGCTTTGCCGACGTGCGCGCGCGCGGCACCACCTACCGAGTGTTCTCGATGCAGACCAGCGGGCTCGTGATCCAGGTGGCGCAAGACATGGCGGCGCGCCGCAACATGGCCGGCGCGCTGGCGCTGCGCACCATCGCACCGGTGGCGCTGATGGCGCCGCTGCTCATGCTGGTGGTGTGGTGGGTGGTGAGCCGATCGCTCGCGCCGGTGTCGCGCGTGCGTGGGCAGGTCGCCTCGCGGCAGGCCGACGATCTTTCCCCCGTGAGCGAGGAGAACCTGCCCGACGAGGTGCGCCCGCTGGTGCAGGAGCTCAACCTGCTGTTCGACCGGGTGCGGCATGCCTTCGACGCGCAGAAGCACTTCGTCGCCGATGCGGCGCACGAACTGCGCTCGCCGCTGGCCGCGCTGAAGCTGCAGGTGCAGGGCCTGCAGCGCGCCTCCGATGCCGCGTCGCGCGAGCTGGCCGTGAGCCGGCTGGTCGCGGGCATCGACCGCGCGACGCGCCTGGTCGAGCAGATGCTTGCGCTGGCCCGGCATGAAGCCAGCATGGCGGCGGGGGCAAAGTCCGAACCGGTCGACCTGGGCGAAGTGGCGCGCCTGGCCATCTCGGACGCGGTCGCGGCGGCGCAGGCCCGGCGCATCGACATCGGCATCTCGCATGCCGACCCGGCCGTGGTGAACGGCCAGCCCGAGGCGCTGCGGATGCTGCTGCGCAACCTGATCGACAACGCCGTCAAGTACACGCCCGAAGAGGGGCGGGTCGACGTCGGCATTGCAAGCCTGGGCACGGCGGTGGAGCTGAGCGTGGACGACAGCGGCCCCGGCCTGCCGGAAGAAGAGCGCGAACGCGTGCTCGACCGCTTCTACCGCTCGGGCGAGCCGCAGGCGCCGGGCAGCGGGCTCGGCCTGGCCATCGTGAAGTCGATCGCCCAGATGCATGGCGCCACGGTGGCGCTTGCGGCCTCGCCGACGCTGGGCGGGCTGCAGGTGCTGGTGCGATTTGCCGCCAAGGCCTGAATCGCCGCGCGGTTCGTTGTTTAAGCCGCGCTTAAGCCAACGGGCCGACATTCCTTTCATCGTGTTTGCGTGCAGACGCATTGAAAGGAAAGCTAGAAATGAACACCCGACTGACTTCCCCCCATGCCCTGGTGCTTGCCTTGGCGACCGCCGGGGTGATCGGCGCCGTCGGTGCCGGCGCATACACCAGTGCCCGCGCCGTGAATGCGCCGACCACCAACGCCACGAGCGTGGCGCCCGCGGCCATGGTGACGCTGCCCGACTTCTCCACCATCACTTCGCGCGACGGTCCCGCGGTGGTCAACATCAGCGTGACGGGCACCGCCAAGGCGTCCGAGGACCAGGCCGCGGCCGAGATCCAGGGCATCGATCCGGACGATCCGATGTTCCAGTTCTTCCGCCGCTTCCAAGGCCAGATCGGCCCGCGCGCCCAGCAGCGCGAAGTGCCGGTGCGCGCGCAGGGCTCGGGCTTCATCGTGAGCCCCGACGGCATCATCATGACCAACGCGCACGTCGTGAAAGACGCCAAGGAGGTCACCGTCAAGCTGACCGACCGGCGCGAATACCGCGCCAAGGTGCTCGGCGCCGACGCCAAGACCGACATCGCGGTGCTCAAGATCGATGCCAAGAACCTGCCCACGCTCGCGCTCGGCAACACCAAGGACCTGAAGGTCGGCGAATGGGTGCTGGCCATCGGCTCGCCCTTCGGCTTCGAGAGCACGGTGACGGCCGGCGTCGTGAGCGCCAAGGGCCGCTCGCTGCCCGATGACAGCTACGTGCCGTTCATCCAGACCGACGTCGCGGTGAACCCCGGCAACTCCGGCGGCCCGCTGCTCAACACGCGCGGCGAAGTGGTCGGCATCAATTCGCAGATCTACAGCCGCAGCGGCGGCTACCAGGGCGTGTCGTTCGCCATTCCGATCGACGTGGCGGTGCAGGTGAAGGACCAGATCGTCGCGACCGGCAAGGCCACGCATGCGCGCCTTGGCGTGGCGGTGCAGGAAGTGAACCAGGCCTTTGCCGACTCCTTCAAGCTGGACAAGCCCGAGGGCGCGCTGGTCTCCAACATCGAGAAGGGCGGCCCCGGCGACAAGGCCGGCCTGAAGGCGGGCGACGTGATCCGCAAGGTGGACGGCCAGCCCATCGTCTCGTCGGGCGACCTGCCTGCGGTCATCGGGCAGCAGACGCCGGGCAAGAAGGTCACGCTCGAAGTCTGGCGCCAGGGCGAGCGGCAGGAGCTTTCGGCCAAGCTCGGCGATGCGAGCGACAAGCCCGCGCAGGTCGCCAAGAACGAGAGCGCGGCGGGGCAGGGCAAGCTCGGCCTTGCATTGCGGCCGCTGCAGCCGCAGGAAAAGCGCGAAGCCGCCATCGAGAACGGGCTGCTCGTCGAGGATGTGGCGGGCCCGTCCGCCATGGCCGGCGTGCAGGCGGGCGACGTGCTGCTGGCCATCAACGGCACGCCCGCCAAGAGCCTGGAGCAGGTGCGCGAGGTGGTGGCCAAGGCCGACAAGTCGGTCGCGCTCTTGATCCAGCGCGGCGAAGACAAGATCTTCGTGCCGGTGCGGATCGGGTGAAGCCCGCGCCAGGACAAAAAAAGATGGCTTCATCCGCGGGTGGCCTTTCGGCGCACATCCTGCCCACGTCGGCCACCATGATCGGCGTGTGCATGACCGTGATGTCGATCGGCCACCTGGGCCCGCGCGACGACCTGCGGCTCCTGATCGACCGCCTGCTGGCCATCGACGCGCTGGTCTTCCTGGCCAGCGCGCTGCTGTCTTTCATCTCGATGCGCTCGCGCAGCTCGGGCGTACGGCTGGAGGCCTGGGGCGAGATGGTCTTCATCGCGGGCCTCGCGCTGCTGGCCCTGGGCGCGGTGACGCTGGCGTTTGCGCTGCGCTGAGGCCGGCGCCCCGGTTCAGGATTCCTTGTCGCCCCGATCCTTGTCGGGAGCCTGCGCATCGAGTTCGTCCTTGATGGACCGGTTTCCTCGAAGGACCAGGAAGAGCACGGCACCCAGGCCAATGGCAACGATCACGGCAATGAATCCGCCGCCGGAGGCCCACCACCAGAACAGGCCGCCCGCAACGAGCAGGAGCGCGGTGATGAGTAGAGGTTTCAAGTGCATGGCGCGAGGCAATAGTACGTTGGCGCTAATGTACGCGTCGTTACCGTTCGGCGACCGATTTGTGGTTTGGGAAATACCCTCTTTTTGACATTTCTGAATCTGCACTAGACGGTGGCCCGCTCCGCGCGAGGGATCCGCCGGCGAGCAGACGAATTCGAAGGAAGGGATGAGCCGCTCGTCCCAGACCGGAAGAACCTGAAGCGAGTGAAGGGGGTGAAGGGGGCGGTCACCCGTACGCCAGTGCGAGTTCCGTGATTCCTTCCGAAGTGATCTTCACGACCACCGCGGATTCGTAGTTCCTGAACGAACTGCGAAGATCGAGCGGCGGGGTGATGTCGGCTTCGACGCAGCCCAGCGCCTTGAGCGTCGCGATGGCCTGGATCAACTCCGGATCCCGGACATGAACCGGGAACCTGGCATGTTCGAGTTCGAGCAGGTACTCAATGGGTGTAGCTGGCACGATGGGAACATCATGGCCCAACCGCGGCGGCTTGTGTTCAGCCTGCGTTGACGAGATTCGTGCGGATCACCCTACAAGCGTCGGACTCTGGGAGGGGCGACTTGCGATAGTCCCAATTTGGGACTAAACTTTCTCCTGATGCACGTAGTCGCAAACTCGAACCTCATCGCTTTCTACCAAGATCCGAGTTATCGAGATGCCGAACCCGGATTAAGGGCGTGGTACGAAGAGGCAAAAATGCAAAGTGGACGACACCCGCTGTCGTGAAGGCCCAGTACGCCAACGCCAGCATCATTGCGAACAACCGCGTGGTGTTCAACATCAAGGGGAACGACTACCGCCTGATCGTCGCCATCGCCTACAGGATGCAGTACGTCTTTATCAAGTTCATCGGTACGCACACGCAATACGACCAGATCGATGCTGCGACCGTCGACCAGTTCAAATAAAGGAGTCCGACCATGGAAGTCAGAGCCATCCGCACTGATGCCGACTACCGCGCGGCGCTGCGCGAGGTGTCTGCACTGATCGACCTCGATCCTGATCGCGAATCGCCCGAGGGTGAACGTCTCGAAGTGATCGGCACGCTGGTGCAAGCTTACGAAGCCGAGCACTACCCCGTCGACCCGCCCGATCCCATCGAGGCGATCCGCTTCCGCATGGAGCAGTCGGGTTTGGGAGTGCGCGACCTCGTGCCATACATCGGCCCGCTGAACCGCGTCTACGAAGTGCTCGCGCGCAAGCGCCCGCTGACGCTGCACATGATTCGCCGCCTCAACAAGGGTTTGGGCATTCCGGCCGACGTGCTCATTGGCCAAGAGCGAAATGAGCCCATCGCGGCCTGACACCGGGCCGTGCGCGTGGACGGCGGATGCCGAGCAGCGCCGACATGCCGCGCCATGCCAAGCGGGCCTGGTCGAGCAAGCGCTGGTCCAGGCTCGCGATCGATGCAACCCAATCGGGGAATAGCGGCGCAGTCCGGCAGGATTCGTACTCAGACCGCCCGCACGTCGAAGAACGCTTCATCGGTGTCTCCAAGGTCGCGAAAGCCGGCGGTTCGGGCTGCGTCATAGGCCTTCATCCAGCGCCTGGCGAGCGCCATCTCTTCTCTCGTGAGGTCGGTTTCGCTCGACTCGCTGGCATTGTGGAACGCGCGCAGCGCACGCGTGACGTCGCCGCCGAGCTGCCGGTCGAGCTCGCGCCGGAAGCGCTGCTCCGAAACCTTGACGGCGTCCGCAGCCGGATGCGGGTAGTCGGCAAGCCGCACGGTGTAGGCAACCCGCGGTTCGGGCTCGATGTCTTCGAACCTGAAAGGCGGCTCTTCCGAAACATCGGCCTGCGGGAGCGCGGCCTCGTGGCTTGGAGCCGCAGCCTGCGGGTAGAAAAGTTCGGCCTGGTTCATGTGCATTTCTCCTCTGCCTTCTTGCTGGAAAGCGCCTGACCTTCGAACGGGTATCTCGACCGTCCGCATCAAAGCTGTATGAATATACAGTAATATCAGGACTCCGAGCCAGTGCTCGAATCCCCTTTGCAGTTGCCCCCGAATCTTGGTTTTGCGGGGCCCTTGGCGACATCGCCAGGGATTCCGCCCAGCCGCGTGCTGGGCGTTTTTTTGCCTGATGGCGATCGGAGAGTCGAGGTTGTCCGACGTGCCGAAGCGCGGATCGGGGCGAGCATCGCGCCATGCAGCTTCTCCGCCGGATCGCCGTCACCGTGATCGAAGAGGAAGAGGGCGCCTACCGCTGGCGCCTGGTCGAACTCGAGGGCGAGGGCTGGCATGTCCTCAGCCAGCAGGCGAGGTCCATGAAGACCTACAAGGCCGCGATGGCCGCCGGGCTGCTCGAGCTGCAGAAGATGGTCGACGATCTCGACATCGGGCCGCGCGAGGATGAGCCCGAGCCCGCGCGGGCCAAGAAGAAGAGCGGCTCTGTCTTCGGCTTCGGATTCGGGCTGCCGAAGATGGGGTAAGGTGCCCCAAAAGGAAATGCCCCGCTACCTTTTGGGTAGCGGGGCATCCAGAGGCCTTGCGGCATGTAGTGGCTCCTCGACCTGGGCTCGAACCAGGGACCTACGGATTAACAGTCCGGCGCTCTACCAACTGAGCTATCGAGGAACAAGCCTCAGATTATAGCGTGATTTTTTGAGCCTTTCGAGCGCACCAATGTGGCCGCCATAAATTTCTGAAAAAAATTCGGGCACTCATTCAGAGCGACACGCTCAAGCCCAGGCGCAGCGTGCGCGGTGCACCTGGAAAGAGATAGACGTGGCCGAACTGGTAGGGCGATTCCTTCCAGTAGCGGCGATCGAAGAGGTTGTCGATGGCGATGCTCCAGCTCGTGTTCACGCCGCGCAGCCGGGTGTCGTAGCGCAGCACGGCATCGACGCGCGTCCATGAGGGCAGGGCGATCGAACCATCGGGCAGCACATTGCGGCGGCCTTCATGCGAGAGCTGTCCGAGCAGCTCGAGGCCCGGCACCGAAGCCACGCGGTAGCCGGCTTGTGCACGCAGCACCTGCTTGGGCACGTTGGTGGGCGACTGGCCGTTGGTGGCGGGTTCGGCGGTGCTTCCACGGCGCTTGGCATCGATCAGCGTGACGCTGCCCGCAAGGCGCCAGGGCCCCGTGTTCCACTGCGCGCCCGCTTCGAGTCCGCGGTGCACGGCGCTGCCGTCGTAGCGTCCGTCGCAGGGTGTGGTGCCGAGACGGTTGCAGGCATCGAGGTTCGTCATCGGGCGCTTGATGTCGAACCACGCGAGCTGCCAGGCGAAGACGTCGCTTCCGCCCTTGAGGCCCAGCTCCCACTGGCGCGAGGTCAGCGCGGGCAGCGCCTCGCCGGCATTGGTGTATTGCGAACTCTTGTTCGGCACCACCTGCGACTCGACGCCCTTGCCCCAGCTCGCATAGGCGAGGAGGCCCGGCTGGATGGCGAAGCTGGCGGCGATCCATGGGGTGGTGATGCCGTCCTTGTAGCCGGTGGGGCGCGTGCCATCGGTGCGGATGCTGTCGCGGTCCAGCCGCGTGTGGCGCACGCCGACCCAGGTGGTGAAGCGGCTGTTCCAGCGGATCGCGTCCTGCACCGAGAGCTCGGTGGAACGCTCGTCGCGGTTGGTGTTGGCGTCGGTCAGCGTGGGGTCGGGCGGCACCACGGCCGTGGCCCACACGTTGCCGGTGCCGACGTAGTTGTAGGCCTGGTCCTGGAAGCGGTTGCGCACGCGGCTTTGCAGCAGGCCGAAGCCGAGCTCGTGCCGCACGCTGCCGGTCATCACGTTGCCCTTGAGGTTGAGGCTGCCGGCCGTTTGCGTGCGCCGCTCGTTCTCGCTGCGGAAGTCGTAGAAGTCGAAGGTGCCGTCGGAGCAGTAGCGGTCGTAGTTGCCTTCGGCGCCGCAGCCAAAGGCATAGGCCAGGCGGTCATCGGTCCTGAGCCTTTGCTGGCCGATCTGCGCGCTCCAGCGCCAGTCGGCATTGAGCGCCTGGCTGAAGCGCACGCTGCCAGTGAGCGCGTTGAATTCCGAAGGCTGCGACCACGGCTGGTTGTTGAGGTTGATCTTGGGATCGACCGGCGCGGGCAGCGTGCTGCCCAGCAGGCTGAAGCCGTTCTGGCTCGGCTGCGTCTTGTGGCTGCGTTCGATCTCGAACTCGAGCACCGAATCGCGCGTGATGCGCCAGTCGCCCGCCAGCGAGAACATGTTGCGGTTGCCGTCGAGGTTGTGCACGAGCGGCTTGAGGTTTTCGCTCGCCACGTTGAGCCGGTAGCCGAACTCGCGGTTCGCGCCGAAGCGCCCGCCCAGGTCGAGCGCGCCGAGCACGTTTCCGCGGCTGGTGGTTTCGATGCGCAGCGTGCGCAGGTCCTGCTCGGTGGGCCGCTTGACCACGTAGTTGACCAGCCCGCCCGGCGCGCTGGTGCCGGCCTGGATGCCGCTGGTGCCGCGCAGGATCTCGATGCGCTCCTTGTTGTCGAGCGGGATCGATGTCTCGGCGCTGATCGGCAA
>NZ_JBFTPJ010000144.1:0-8485 GCF_056398445.1 Variovorax sp. 01T439_2 | reverse complement strand
GTGCGCGGCTACGTCACAGCCTACAACGCGAAGACCGGCGAGAAGCTCTGGGAAACGGCCACCGGCACCGGCGTGGTGGCCGCGCCCACCACCTACATGGTGGACGGCAAGCAGTACGTGTCGGTCGCGGTGGGCTGGGGCGGCGTGTACGGCCTCGCGCAGCGCGCCACCGAGCGGCAGGGTCCGGGCACGGTCTACACCTTTGCCGTGGGCGGCAGCGCGAAGATGCCCGAGTTCGTGCAGTACCGCATGGACAAGCTGGTGCAGGGCGTGAAGTACGACCCCGCCAAGGTCCAGGCCGGCACCATGCTCTATGTGAGCAACTGCGTGTTCTGCCACGGCGTGCCGGGCGTGGACCGCGGCGGCAACATCCCGAACCTCGGCTACATGGATGCGGCCTACATCGAGAACCTSGACAAGTTCATCCTCAAGGGCCCKGCCATGGCGCGCGGCATGCCCGACTTCACGGGCAAGCTCTCGGGCGAGGACATCGAGAGCATCAAGGCCTTCATCCAGGGCACGGCCGACGCGATCCGGCCGAAGTGAGGCCGCGGGGCCGCAACCGGCGCGGGCCGGTCAGCCCGCGAGCCGCAGCTCCTGGATCAGGCCCGCCACGTTGCCCACCTGCAGCTTGTCATAGATCGACTGGATGTGGTTGCGCACGGTGGCGGGCGAGCGGTTCAGCATGGCCGCAATGTCCTTGTGCGTGTCGCCGCGGGCCAGCAGCTCGGCAATGGTGTGCTCGCGCGGCGTCAGGCTGTCGGCCAGGCAGCGGATGCGGCTCTTGAGGAACAGCAGGCCCTGCTCCACGTGGTGCGTGACCACGACCGCCCGGCCGCTGTAGCGCGCATGGCGGCCGAGGAAGTGCGCGAGCAGCGCATCGGGCAGGGTCCGCCCGTGCCAGGACGGCCACTCGGCCTTCATCGTCGCCTCGAAGGGGCCGTCGGCGTGATAGAGCACGCCGCGCAGGTCGCCAATGGCGGAGCCGCCGGGCGCCTGGCCGCCGGCCTCGAGCCGGTCGAGGTGCACGATGCGGTTGAGCGCCAGCGCCTGCATCACGTGCGGCGCCAGGCTCGCGAGCAGCTGCCGCTCGTGTTCGGTGCCGTGCGCATCGGGGTCCGAGCGGAACAGGCTGAGCCAGTGCACGAAATTCGTCTGCGGATGCACGTCCGAGCTGATGAAGAAGTTGGACTGCTCGAAGCGCTCGCCATATGCGCGCAGCTGCGCCTGGTCCTTGCGGTGGAACCAGGCATTGGCATTGAATGAAAGCGTCGACTTCGGCCGCTTGCCCACTTCCACGGCGGCGGTGTCGAGGTGCTTCACCTCTTCGTAGGCCGCCAGCATTTCCGCTGGCTGGTTGTGCAGGTGGATGGTGTGGATGTCGATGCCGCTGTCGGTGCGGGTGGCGGTGCCCCACATCGACGAGTCGAAAGCCAGCACCGGCTTGATGAGATCGAGCGCGGCATCCTGGAAGGCATCGATCGGCAGCTCGTGCGAGAGCCGGTAGAGCCGCAGCAGCAGCTCGCTGAAGTCGTGCAGGGCGGCAGGCCGGGTCATCGCCGAAGTTTTCCATCGCGCCCGCGCAGCGCGCATCCCATGTTCAGGTGATTCCATCCTGCGGCCCGCCGGGCGGATTTCAAGAATGATGCATTTGCATCATTTTTTTTGGAAAAGTGAAAGCTATTGTTTGCAGGCCCCGGATGGTCCGGGGCTTTCAAACCCCTTCGAAGAGCCCACCGATGCCCTCTCTCACCCGCAAGATTCCCCATGCGCTGTCCGTTGTCACTCTGGCGCTGCTTGGCGCGTGCGGCGGAGGAGGTGGAGGTGGCGGCGGCGGCGGGTTCGGCTTCATCCCGCCGGCCTCGAATGGCGGCGACCCGCCCGCGGCGGCCGGCACCACCTTGAGCGGCACCGTCGCCACCGGCGCAGCCCTGGCCGGCGCGGTGCTCACGGTGTTCGACCAGACCGGCGCCAAGGTCTGCGAAGTGACCACCACGGCCGAAGGCAGCTACAGCTGCTCGCTGCCCGCCGGCACCAAGGCGCCGCTGGTGATCCAGGCCGTGCGCGACGACCTCACCCTCTACAGCACCACCGCCAGCACCGCCACCGGCACCACCAACGTGACGCCGCTGACCACCATCGTGGTGGCGCAGCTCGCGCCCAACGGCGATCCGGCCAAGCTGGCCGCCGCGATCCAGGCCGACGCCGGCGCCGTCACGGCCGGATCGATCGGCGACCAGGTGTCCAAGCTGCTGGCTGCGCTGCAGCCGCTGCTGAGCGCACTCGACGCGAGCATCGACCCGATGAGCGGCGAGTTCCAGGCCAACGGCACCGGCCAGGACCGCGTGCTCGACGCGCTCAACGTGTCGGTGCGCCCCGACGGCACGGCATCCAACATCGAGATCACGGTGAAGGCGCTGCCCGCCGGCGACGACAGCCCGCCGGTGTCCATCGTCTTTCGCAGCGGCGACGCCACCATTGCGGCGCTGCCCGCCATCGATGCCGCAACGCTGGTGCAGCCGCCCACGCCGGCCATGGTGCAGGCGCTGCTCGATCGCATCAACGCCTGCTATGCGCTGCCGCTCGCACAGCGCGTCGACAGCCCCATCGAGGCCGACGGCAATGCCTACGGCAGCGCCGCCAACGTGGTGGCGCCGGCCTGCCGCACGCTGTTCGTGAACGACGATCCGGCCAGCTTCGTGGCGGCCGGCGCGCCCATCGGCCGCGTGAGCAGCGGTGCGCGCCGCTCGTTCGAAAGCCTGTTCCGCTTCGGCCCCACCAACCTGAAGCACGACCGCGGCAACTTCGAATACTTCCACAAGAACGGCGACATCGCTCTCACCTACCGCTGGACCGACGTCCTGGGCAACACCGACAACGACGTCTTCAACGCGAAGATCGTGGACGGTGCGCTGAAGCTCACCGGCAACGGCAACACCTACCGCGCCTTCGTGCGTCCCCAGCTCGACAAGAAGGACTACCTGAAGCACCAGAACCTGGTGTTCCATTCGGTCGGCTACGCGGTTTCGGTCGACAACGTGCGCGACGGCAATGGCAACCCGGTGCTGTCGAAGGTGGTGGCAACCACCGCATCGCTGCCCGGCAAGGAACTGGTGCTGGTGCCCAAGGCCGGCCTCAACTCGCTGGTGCTCACGCCGGACGGCACGGCCGGTTCGGCCCTGAATTCGGGGGTGTGGCGCATGTCCGCACGCTACCTGGACCCGGCCCAGCCCGGCAGCCCGAGCGATTTCGACAACGCCAACCTCTTTGCCACGCCGGCGTACACCGACGAGGAGCTTGGCAAGATCGCCGACCAGTCGGTGTGGAAGCTCGAGTTCTTCCACGCCGACGGCGCGACGCCGAACGTGGTGCAGTACGTGCGCACCTTCTCCCGCGTGCCCACCATCGCGGAAGCCGTGCAGACGCCCATGGTGGAACTCACGCCCGCGCTGCGTGCCCAGGTGCTCGCGGAAAGCCTGGGCAGCCCGCGCGGCATCGTCTTTGCGGCACCCACGCCTTCGGAGCCCAACAACGTCGACTTCAGCGCCGACGGCGGCCTCGACGGCTGGACGGTTCCGGCCGGTGCGCTCGCGCCCACCTCGTTCAGCGTCTTCGGCAGGGCGCCGGGCGCTGGCGGCGCGCGCTTCAGCGAAACCGTCACCGTGCGCAGCACCGCGCGCAAGGCCATGGTCTATTGCCAGCCGGTGGGCGCGAGCGACACGCACTGCGTGCCGGCGGGCAACAGCAGCTGGCAGTACGCCCAGGGTTCCTCGATCAGCACCTTCGGCTTCACGGCCCGCACGGCGCGCCAGGTCGACGTGCGCAAGAACTTCGAGGTGTGGACGGTCACGCTGCCCTGATTTTTTCTGCTGTCACGCCATGAAAAAAGCCGCCGGTCCCGAGGGCCGGCGGCTCTTTTTTTGAGCGCGGGGGAAATCAGTCGGCGTACACGCCGGCGGCCTTGATGATCGGGCCCCACTTGGCAATTTCCGCCGAGACGAACTTCTTGTGCTCGGCCGGCTCGGTGCGCTTGTCGGTGGTGATCACGGCGCCCAGCGCTTCCTCGCGCTTGATGAAGCCCGGGTCCTTCATGGCGGCCTTGATGGCTTCGTTGAGCTTCTTCAGCACCGGTGCCGGCGTGCCCTTGGGCGCGTACACGCCGTGCCAGATCGAGACCTCGAAGTCCTTCAGGCCCGATTCGGCGAGCGTCGGCAGGTCCTTCAGGGCCGGCGTGGTCAGGCGCTTGCTCGTGGTCACGGCGTAGGCCTTGACCTTCTTGGCCTCGATCTGCGAGGTGGTGTTGGTGGTCTGGTCGCACAGGAGGTCGATCTGGCCGCCCAGCAGGTCGGCGATGGCCGGCGCGGTGCCCTTGTAGGGAACCGGCGTCATCTCGACCTTGAGCGCGCTCTGGAACAAGAGGCCGCACAGGTGCGAGGCGGCGCCCAGGCCGGCATTGCCGAGGTTGATCTTGCCCTTGTTGGCCGCGATCCAGGCCGTGAGCTCCTTGTAGTTGTTGGCCGGCAGCGTCGGCTTGCCGATGAGCGTCATCGGCACTTCATTGACCATGCCGAGGTATTCGAAGTCGTTCTCCACGTTGAACGGCAGCTTGCGGTAGAGCGCAGGCATCGTCGACATGCCGATGTGGTTGAGCAGCAGCGTGTAGCCGTCCGGCGCCGCGCGGGCCACCTTGGCGGTACCGATGGAGCTGCCGGCGCCCGCGGTGTTGTCCACCACGATCGTCGTGCCCAGGGTCTTTTGCAGGGCTTCGGCCAAGTCGCGGGCCACGCGGTCGGTCGGGCCGCCGGCGGAGAAAGGCACCACCAGCGTGACGGTCTTGCCTGCGGGGAAATCCTGGGCATGGGCGCYGGCGGCAGCAGCGGCGAATGCCGTGAGTGCAAGCAGTTTCTTCATGAGTGTCTCTCGGTTGGTGAAATTCAAAAATGGCCGCGATCATAAAGGCTGACCATGACCTGACGAATAGCGAATAGCCCTTAGGGGTGGGCCGAGATGCGCCCCTTCCTGGGGCATGATGCGGCTCGCAAGCCGCGCCTGGAGGGGCGCGAAGAAAAACCACAACACCGCAGGCCTTCGGGCCGCATCGAGGAGGAAATTCCAATGGATCCATGGGTCTATCCGCGCGAGCGCTGGCTCGGCAACATCACGCTCGGGCTCGGCCTGCTGGTCTGGGCGCTGCTGGTCCTGGGCACCCTGGGCATCGCGCTCGTCTATGTGCTGCTCGGCTTCATCGCCTACGTGTTCGCGCAATCGGCCGTCATCGCCTGGATCAAGGGCACGGCCGTGAAGCTCTCCCCCACCCAGCTGCCGGAACTGCATGCGCGGTTCCTGGCCTGCTGCGGCCATCTGGGCATCCAGAACCCGCCCGAGGCCTACCTGCTGCACGGCGACGGCATCTTCAATGCCTTTGCCACGCGCTTCTTCGGCCGCAACTTCGTGGTGCTGCTGTCCGACGTGGTCGACGCCATGGAAGCCCAGCCCGACGGCATCAACTTCTACATCGGCCATGAGCTCGGCCACATCCGGCGCGGCCACCTCACGGGCCACATCTGGCGCGCCCCGGTGCTGTGGCTGCCGCTGCTCGGCGCCGCCTATTCGCGGGCCCAGGAATACACCTGCGACCTGCACGGCGCCGCCTGCTGCACGCAGACCGATTCCGCGCCCCGCGCGCTCGTGGCGCTGGCCGCCGGCGCGCAGCAGTGGCGCCACGTCGACCTGCAGCGCTACGCCGACCAATCGGTAGGCAACAGCGGCTTCTGGGCCTCGTTCCATGAACTGATCGCCGGCTACCCCTGGCTCACCAAGCGCGTGGCGCGCGCCATCGATCCGGGCGCGAAGCTGCCGAGCCGCAATCCGGTGGCCTACCTGCTCGCGGTCTTCGTGCCGTACGCCGGCCGAGCCGGCGGCGGCGCGCTGGCGCTTCTGGTGGTGGTGGCCATCATCGGCGTGCTGGCCGCGGTGGCGCTGCCGGCCTATCAGCAATACGAGTCGCGCGCGGCCGTTTCGCAGGCCTGGTCCGAAGCCGCACCGGTGCGCGAAGCGCTCGGCAGCTACTACAAGCAGAAGGAAGAGATTCCCGATTCCCTGGCCGCGGCCGGCGCACCCGAAACCCTGCCCGGCGGCTCGGAGCTGACGCTCGACGCCGACACCATGGTGGTCGAGGCGGTGCTTCCAAAGGCCAAGGGCACGCTGCGCATGGAGCCCTCGGCCACCGAGGACGGCATCGCGTGGAACTGCGTGGCCGGCGACGGCCTCCAGGAAAAGGCGCTGCCGGCCAGCTGCCGCAAATAGCAGCAGCACGCCGTAAAAGAAGGTTGCCGCCCGTCGAACCGTCCGACAGGCGGACCCGGCGCGCGCCGATGCGCGCTGCGGGCCCGGGCCCTAGGGTGAAGTGTCATTGCCATCAAAAGAACCACCTTCAAGGAGTGACTCACCCATGCCCACCACCATCTCTTCTTCTTCACTGGACGGAATGAAGGTTGCCATCCTCGTGGCGGACGGCTTCGAGCAGGCCGAGATGACCGAGCCGCGCAAGGCGCTTGAGCTGGCCGGCGCACAGACGCAGATCGTTTCGCCGCTCGACGGCAGCGTGCGCGCCTGGAAGCAGCTCGAGCCGGCCGACACCTTCGAGGTCGACGTGCCGCTCAAGAACGCCGATGCCGACGACTTCGACGCGCTGCTGCTGCCCGGCGGCGTCGCCAACCCCGACGCGCTGCGCATCAACCAGAAGGCCGTGGCCTTCGTGCGTGCCTTCGTCGAGTCGGGCAGGCCCATCGCGGCCATCTGCCACGGGCCCTGGACGCTCATCGATGCCGGCGGCGTGCAGGGGCGCAGGATGACCTCGTGGCCTTCGCTGCGCGCCGACCTGCACAACGCCGGCGCAAAGTGGGTCGACAAGGAGGTGGTGGTCGACAGCGGCCTGGTGACGAGCCGCAGGCCCGGCGACCTGCCCGCGTTCATCCGCGAGATGACGACGATGYTCGAGCTCGCGCACGAGGCTGCGATCCATTGAGCATGGGGCGGTGAAGCGCGCGCGGCGCCTGCCCGGGGCCGCCGCTACTTGTAGCTGCGCGCGTCCTCGATCACCTTGCCGTCGTTCGGCAGCGTGCCCGGCGCCACCAGCTCGATGGTGCCGCGCAGCTTGGTCACCTCGCGCACCGCATCGGCAATGCGCGCATCGAGCCCGGCCGGCGCACCGGCTGCGCATTCGAGCCTGAAGGTCATCTGGTCGTCGCCCATCTCGCCCGAGACCACGAGGCGCGCGCGCTGCACTTCCGGAAAGCGGCGCGCGATCTCCGCCACCTGCGAGGGGTGCACGAACATGCCGCGCACCTTGGTGGTCTGGTCGGCGCGGCCGAGCCAGCCCTTGATGCGCTTGTTGGTGCGGCCGGTGGGGCAGGTGCCCGCGAGCACGGCGGAAAGATCGCCGGTGCCAAAGCGCACCAGCGGATAGTCGGGGTTGAAGGTGGTCACGACGATCTCGCCGACCTCGCCGTCGGGCACCGGGTCGCCGGTGCCGGGCCGCACGATCTCGACCAGCACGCCTTCATCGAGCACGAGGCCTTCGCGCGCGCTGGTCTCGTAGGCGACCAGGCCCAGGTCGGCCGTGGCGTAGCACTGGGTGCCCTGCACGCCATGCGCGGCGATCCAGTCGTGCAGGCTCGGCGGAAAGGCTTCGCCCGACACCAGCGCCTTGGTGAGCGAGGGCAGCTTCAGGCCTTTCTCCTCGGCTTTCTCCAACAGGATCTTGAGGAAGCTCGGCGTGCCCGCATAGCCCTCGGGCTTCAGGTCGGCCATGGCTTCGAGCTGCTGCTCGGTCTGGCCGGTGCCGCCCGCGAACACGGTGCAGCCCAGGGCGCGCGCGCCGCTTTCCATGATGGAGCCGGCGGGCGTCATGTGGTAGCTGAAGCTGTTGTGGATGAGCTCGCCGCCGCGAAAGCCCGCGGCATGCAGCGCGCGCGCCGTGCGCCAGTAGTCGCGCGCCTCGCCCTCGGGCTCGTAGATGGTGCCGGGGCTCGCGAACACGCGCGGCATGCGGGCACCGCGGCCGATGGCGGAAAAGCCGCCGAAGGGGTCGTCGGCGCGGCGCTGCTTCTGCAGTTCGAGCAGTTCGGCCTTGCGCGTGACGGGCAGCTTGGCGAGCGCCTCGCGCGTGGTGATGTCGGCGGGCTTCACGCCATCGAGGATCTTGGCGAACGCGGGCGCGGCGGTCTGGGCCTGCGCGATGTGCTTCGGCAATGCGGCGAGCAGGTCGCGCTCGCGTTCGGCGGGGTCGCGGATTTCTAGCTTGTCGTAATGGTCGGTCATGTCCGTACCTTCATTTCTGGAATTGCGAGGCGGGAAATCCAAATGCGGAAGCGTTCGTGGCGCGTGCACAGGCCACCGGGTACTCCCCTCCGCGAATGTCCCCCGGCCTGCGGCCTCCTCCTTGATTTCGCTGCGGGGAGCACCCGATGCCCTGTGCACAGGG
>NZ_JBFTPJ010000143.1:0-8590 GCF_056398445.1 Variovorax sp. 01T439_2 | reverse complement strand
CAGTGGTTGCGCACGCAGGGTGGCTGGTGGCTGGCATGGCTGGCCCTCACGGCCGTGGGCGCGGTGTGGCTCGCGCGCGCCGAACTCGCGCAGCTGCAGCAGGATTTCGAGACCGACGCGCGCATCGCGCACCGGCTCATGAGCCAGCAGGTGGTGCAGTACGACGCGGTGCTGGCCACGCTCGCGCTGCTCGAACCCGGCGACGGCGCGGACCGCCCGGAGCAGCGCCTGCCATCGGTCTATCCGTCGATCCTGCGCGTGCAGCGGCGCGAACGCGACCAGGCCTGGCCCGACGAGAAGCAGGCCGGCACCTTGGCCGCTGCGGAAGCGCGCTCGCGCAGCGAGCGCCGCGCCGAACTGGCGGGGCTGGACCTCGCGCAGGGCCGCTACGAGCTCGTGATGGGCGCGACGCCCGTCAGCTACGCGCTCGAGATCGACCTGGCCGGCTCGGTGCCGTGGCGCGACTGGCCGATGGACCCGAAGCAAAGCCCGGTGCGCGTGAGCCTGCAGCGCGGCGCGCAGCAGTTCGTGCTGCAGCCGGGGCGGACGGCGCAATCGGACGCGGGCGGCTGGCGCTTCAGCCTCACCAAGCCCCTGGCCTCGCCGAGCCAGCCTTTCGACCTGGTGGCCGAGCGCCATGTGGGCTGGGGTGAACTGCCGTGGCGCGGCATCGCCGGCTGGGGCGTGGCGGCGGCGCTGCTGCTGGCCGGCCTGTGGACCGCGCAGCGCCAGCGCATCGCGCGGCGCCGGGCCGAGGAGCTGCTGCGTCTCGGCCAGGTGGCGCGGCTCAATGCCCTGGGCGAGCTTTCGGCAGGGCTGGCGCACGAACTGAACCAGCCGCTCACGGCCGTGCTGGCCAATGCGCAGGCCGCGCGCCGGCTGCTCGACGAAGATCCGCCCGACCTGGCGACGGCGCGCAATGCCATGGGCCAGGCCGTGGAGCAGGCGCGCCGCGCGGCCGGCGTGGTCGGCCGGCTGCGCCGCGTCATCGAACGCCCTGAAGCCGGCGGCGACGTGAAGCCGCTGGTGCTGCAGGAGGTGGTGCGCAGCGCCATGCACCTGCTGGCACCCGAGTTCGCGCAGCGCGGCGTGGCGGCGCAGTTCGACGCCTCCGCGCAGGCACCGGTGCGCGTGCAGGCCGAGGCGGTGGCGCTCGAGCAGATCGTGCACAACCTGCTGATGAACGCCTTGCAGGCGCTCGACCTCGTGCCCGCGTCCGAACGCCGCCTTTCCGTTTCGGTCGGCCGCAATGGGCAGGAGGGCGTGCTGACCGTGACCGACAACGGACGCGGCATTGCACCCGAGGCCATGCCGCGCCTCTTCGAGCCTTTCTTCAGCACGCGCGAGGGCGGCCTGGGCCTTGGCCTGAGCCTCAGCGAAACGCTGGCGAGCGGCATGGGCGGCAGCCTCTCCGCGGCCAATGCGGCGCCGCGCGGCGCGCGCTTCACGCTGCTGCTGCCGTTGGTGGCGGCGTCCACGGAGCGCATGGCATGAACACCGCCTCTGGCACCCACCAGCCGCAATCGCCGCTGATCCACCTCATCGACGACGACCAGGCGGTGCGCGACAGCCTGTCGCTCCTGATCGGCACGGTCGGCCTGCGGGTGCAGGGCTGGGCCGATCCGCAGGCCTTCATCGACGGCTTCGACCGCGCGAGCGTCGGCGCCATCGTGCTCGACGTGCGCATGCCCGGCATCAGCGGCCTCACGGTGCTCGACCGGCTCATGGCGCAGGGCGTCGACCAGCCGGTGATCATGCTCACCGGCCACGGCACGGTCGAGATGTGCCGCCGCGCCTTCAAGGCCGGCGCGGCCGAGTTCCTGGAGAAACCGGTGGACGACGAGCAGTTGCTCGAGGCCCTGCAGCAGGCGGTGCGCCAGCATGTGCGCTCGCGCGAACGCTCGCAGGCCGACAACGCGGCGCGCGAGCGCGTGGCGCAGCTGTCGGAGCGCGAGCGCGAAGTGCTTGCCTTCATCGTGCAGGGCCTCACCAACAAGGAGATCGCGCGCACGCTCGCGCTGTCGCCGCGAACGGTCGAGACGCACCGCGCCAACCTGTTCGCCAAGCTCGACTGCGATTCGCTCGCGCAGTTGATCCGGCGCTACGCGGTGCTGGTCGCGGGGCAAGACTGAAAGCGGGCGCTCCGTAGAACTACGGAGCACCGGGCGTAGCCGTACGAATGGCCTTGGCGGACGGTGTTTCCTACAGTGGCGCAGCCGCCGGCAGACAGCCGGTGCCATCACCCTGCATCCACTGGAGAAAACGAAAAATGCGTTCCAACCTTCGCCTCGGCGCTCTCGCCATCCTGCTTGCCGCATCGGCCGCCCAGGCCCAGACGCCTGCACCCGCGGTGCGCACCGAGAAGAACATCTCGCTCGCGCTGGCCAACCAGATCGCGGCCGAAGCCGTGGCCGCCTGCGCCGCCAACGGCTACAACGTGGCCGTCACCGTGGTCGACCGCGCCGGCACCGTGCGCGCCGTGCAGCGCGCCGACAACGCCGGCCCGCACACGCTGGCTTCGAGCGAGCGCAAGGCATGGACCTCGGCATCGGCCAAGAGCGCGACGCAGGCCATGATGGAAGGCGCGCAGAAGAACCCCGGCGCCGCCAACCTGGTGTACCTGCCGGGCTTCCTGCTGCTGGGCGGCGGCGTGCCGGTGAAGTCGGGCAACGAAGTGATCGGCGCCGTGGGCGTCGGCGGTGCGCCGGGCGGCCACCTGGACGACCAGTGCGCCAACGCGGCCATCGAGAAGGTCAAGGGCCAGCTGGGCTGATGATGAAGCACGGCATCGGGTCCGGGCTGCTGGCGGTTGCGCTTGGACTGGGCGCATCGGCCGGCGTGTCGGCCCAGGTGCCGCCGCAGGCTGCCGAGCTGCTGGCCTATGAAGGACTGCACCGGGCGGCCTGGCAGGGCGACCTGGTCAAGCTGAAGGGCTTGATCGCCTCGGGCGCCAATCTGGATGCGCGCGATGCGCGGGGCCGCACGCCCTTGCACGTCGCCACCCATGCACGGCAGCGCGAGGCGGTGAAGCTGCTTGCCAAGGCCGGCGCGAACCTCGACCTGCTCGACGACGACCGCTACGACGCCGTCACCATCGCCGCGGTGGCCGACGATGCCGCGACGCTTGCGCTGCTGCTGTCGCTCGGCGCGAAGGCCGGGCAGGTGACCAGCCGCTACGACGGCACCGCGCTCATTGCCGCGGCGCACCTGGGCCATGACGAAGTGGTGCGCCAGCTGATCGCGGCCGGCGCGCCGCTCGACCACGTCAACAACCTGCATTGGACCGCGGTGATCGAATCGATCGTGCTGGGCGACGGCGGCCCGCGCCACCAGCGCACGCTGGCCGCGCTGGTCGACGCCGGCGCCAGCCTTGCGCTGGCCGACCGGCAGGGCAACACGCCGCTGCAGCTGGCGCGGGCCCGCGGCTACACGGCCATGGTGAAGCTGCTGGAAGCGCCGCGCGCAAGATAGGACGGCTCGGGGACAATCGGAGCCTCACCACGAGGAAATTGCCCCATGTACATGCCGCCGCAATTCAACGCCAAGGACCCGGCCATCGCGCTGGAGCTGATGCGTGCACATCCCTTCGCCAGCCTGATCTCGAGCGACGACGAGGGCCTGCCTTACGTCACGCACCTGCCGCTGGTGGCCGAGCAGCAGGAGGGCGGCCAGCTGGTGCTGCTGGGCCACTGCGCCAAGCCCAATCCGCACTGGCGCCATCTGCAGGCGCGGCCGCAGGCGGTGGCCACCTTTCTCGGTCCGCATGCCTACCTGTCGCCCTCGGTCTATCCGGACCTCGCGCGCGTGCCGACCTGGAACTACCTGGTGGTGCACTGCACGGTCGAGGCCCGGCTGATCGAGGAGCCCGTGGCCAAGGACGCGCTGCTCAAGAAGCTCATCGGCGAGCACGAGCCCGGCTATGCGCAGCAATGGCGCGACCTGGGCGAGGAGTTCCAGCTCAAGATGCTGGCCGGCATCGTCGGGTTCGAGCTGCGCGTGAGCGCACTGCAATGCAAGGTCAAGCTGAACCAGCACCGGCGCGAATCGCACGCTGCGATGCATGCCGTCTACAGCGCCGGCACGCCCGACGAGAAGGCGCTGGCCGTGTGGATGGAACGCCTGGGCATGACGGCCGAGGCACCGGTGGCGGAAGGAAGCTGAGATGCGCATGTTCGGACTGGTCGGCCTGCTGCTGGCACTCGTGATCGCCGGGGTGGTGGCGAAGAAGCAGCTCACCAGCATGGYCGCGCCCGCATCCGGCGAGGCGCCCGCCGATCCCCGCACGCAGGTCCAGCAGGTGCAAATGCAGGTCAAGGAAGCGCTCGACGCCGCGGCGCAGGCGCGCAAGATGCCGGATGACAACTGAGCCCGCTGCCAAGCCCATGGACGATGCGCACTGGATGGCGCTCGCGCTGGCCGAGGCGCGCCTGGCGGCCGAGGCGGGCGAGGTGCCGGTCGGCGCGGTGCTGGTCAGGAACGGGCAGTTCGTGGCCAGCGGGCGCAACACGCCGGTCGCGCAGCACGACCCGAGCGCCCATGCCGAGATCAACGCACTGCGCGCCGGCGCCGCCGCGCTCGGCAACTACCGGCTCGACGGCTGCGAGCTGTTCGTCACGCTCGAGCCCTGCGCCATGTGCGCGGGCGCCATGCTGCATGCGCGGCTCGCGCGCGTGGTGTTCGGTGCGGCCGACCCCAAGACCGGCGCGGCCGGCTCGGTGCTCGACCTCTTTGCCGAACCCCGGCTCAACCATCGCACCCAGGTGCAGGGCGGCGTGCTGGCCGCGGAGTGCAGCGCACTGCTGCAAGGCTTCTTCCAGCTGCGCCGCGATGCGGCGCGCGAGCAGGCCCAGCCCCTGCGCGACGATGCGCTGCGCACACCGCCCGAGCGCTTCGATGCGCTCGCCGGCTACGCCTTCGAACCGCGCTACGTCCACGACCTTCCCAGCCTGCAGGGCTGGCGCATGCACTACCTCGACGAAGGGCCGCAAGACGGCTCGGCCGCCGCGTGCCTCTGCCTTCATGGTCCGGGCGAATGGGGCTACTTCTTTCGCCGCCTCGTCGGCGCACCCGGGCTGCGCACGCTGGTGCCCGACCTGATCGGCTTCGGCAAGAGCGACAAGCCCAAGCGCGAGGCGGCGCACCGCATCGAATGGCACTGCCAGGTCCTGGACGAATGGCTCGACCGCCTGCAGCCACCGCCGATGGTGCTGGTGCACAGCGCCGCGGCCACCGGCCTGGCCACGCGGCTGCATGCCGAAAAGGGCGGCCTGTTTGCAGCCGTGCTGCTCGCGCCCGAAGGCGGCGAGCCGGTGAGCGATGCATGGCGCGCGCCGTTCCCCGACCGCGGCTACCAGGCCGCGCTGCGTGCGCTCGGCCCCATCGCGTCGTCGTCCGGCCCGAATGCGCAACAGGCTGCGCTGCTCGCCCAGGCGGTGCGCAACGCAATGGGATACTCGACGCCGTGAGCAAACACATCTACATCTATTCCCCCTCCAGCGCGATTCGCGACAAGGCCGCCTTCCGGCGCGGCGTGGCAAGACTCAAGGCCCTGGGCTACGAGGTCGAAATCGACGAAGCCGCGCTGGCCGTGCACCAGCGCTTTGCGGGCGACGACGCGACGCGCCTCGCTGCCATCGGCCGCGCTGCCGCGAGCGGCGCCGACATAGCGCTGATCGCACGCGGCGGCTACGGGCTCACGCGCATCCTCGACGCGATTCCGTACAAGGCCGTGGCCAAGGCGATCGGGCGCGGCACCGAATTCGTCGGCCTCAGCGATTTCACCGCGCTGCAGTGCGCACTCTTCGCCAAGACCGGCGCCGTGACCTGGGCCGGCCCCGCGGTCGGCGAAGACTTCGGTGCCGAAGGCGGCGCGGACGACATCATGGAAGCCTGCTTCGACGACCTGGCGAGCGGGCAGGGCGAAGGCACCGGCTGGCGCATGCCGGTGCGCGATGCCGGCCTCAAGGTGAAGCCCGTGCACGACGCCACCTTGTGGGGCGGCAACCTGTGCGTGCTCGCGAGCCTGCTCGGAACGCCCTATTTCCCGGTAGTGGAGAAGGGCGTGCTGTTCATCGAAGACACCAACGAGCATCCCTACCGCATCGAGCGCATGCTCGACCAGCTGCGCATGGCCGGCGTGCTGGCCAGGCAGCGCGCCATCGTCTTCGGCCAGTTCACGGGCATGCGCAAGGTGCCGGGCTACGACCGCGGCTTCGGCTTCGATGCGGTGGTCGACCGGCTGCGCGCCACGCTCAAGGTGCCCGTGCTCACGGGCTTGCCTTTCGGTCACGTGCCGACCAAGGTGCTGCTGCCTGTGGGCGCGAAGGTCGAACTGGCGGCCGAAGGGCGCGACGTCTTCATGGTGTGGGGCCACCGGCATGGCGGCCACGACCATGACCATGACCACAGCCACGGCCATGCGCATTGAACGCGCGGCGCCGCGCTATCCTTCAGTGGGTGAAGCGCTGATGGGCGCGCGGGCCCATCGAGCCGGGCAGGCCGCCCTTGAACATGCTGTTGATGGCTTTCATCTGGCGGCGGGCAGCGGCTTCGCCGTCGATGGCACTCAGGGCAACCATCACGTCCTGGCGCAGGTACCAGAGCGCTTCCACGTCGGACGCAAAGCGCACGCGCTGCGCCACGCGCTGGACCGAGTGCCCGCCGTGCGCCTGCAGCACCGACAGCATGGCGGCCCGGATGCGTCCCAGCTGGTTCTCTCCTACCCGGGGAGCCCCGATACCGGGAATTCCGAGAAGGCGGAAAAAACGACGAAGAGGCAGCATGTGGACTAAAGGCGTATTGCCGGGAGCCGGGACGGTCGCTACCTTAAGCCTCGGACGGCCGATTCACAAGTTCTGAAACACTGTTTCTTGTTTGTAAACAACACACTTTACGTTGCACTTAAAGCCTCTGTAGTGATTTGAGTACAAAAGCAATATAAGCAGGCCGCTGTCACAGCATGGACGTCAATTCCACAGTCGTATTCGCAGACCTCACCGGAAGCTCCAGGGTTTTCGAAGCCATGGGAAATGCGCGCGCCACCGACACGGTGACGCGGCTGACCCAATGGATCGGCGGCGTCTGCCAGGCACACGGCGGCAGGGTCGTGAAGTCGCTCGGCGATGGCGTGTTCGCCCTTTTTTCGAACGCGGCCACCGCCATGCAGGCCGTGATCGAACTGCAGCGCTATCACCAGAAGCGCCTCATGACCTGGCCCGTGCCGCTGCGCATGGCGCTGCAGATCGGCGTGGCAAGCGGCGAGGTGGTCGAGGTCGAGGGCGACTGCTTCGGCGATGCGGTCAACCTGGCGTCGCGCCTGAGCGACCTGGCGGGGCCGGGCCAGATCTGGGCCACCGATGCAACCATTGCGCAGTTGGGCGAGACGGCTGTGCGGCACCGCGACCTGGGGCTCATCACCATTCGCGGGCGCAGCGAGATGTCGGCCGTCCACCGCATCGACTGGCAGGAGGAGATGACCTCGTTCCTCACGCTGCCGGCCGCGCTGACGCCGCTGCGGCTGCCCGATTCATCGCTGGGGCAGATCGAACTGGCGTGGCTGGACGTGCGGTCCACCTTCCGCACCGAAGAGCTGCCGATCCACCTCGGGCGCGTGAGCGATGCGCAGTTCGTGGTCAACGATCCGCGGGTCTCCCGGCTGCATGCGCGCATCGAGCTGCGGCATGGCAGCTGCGTGCTGACCGACCTGAGCACCTACGGCACCTGGGTCCGGTTTCATGGCAACGGCGGACCGAGCCAGGAAGTGGCGCTCAGGCGCGAGGAATGCGTGCTGCACGGACGCGGCGAAATCGGCCTGGGCGCGCCGCTGAGCGATTTCACCGCGCCGACCATCGCCTTCAACACCACCGGCGCCGAGGTTCAGCTTTCGCGCCGCGAAATCACGGGCTGAGCGCACACGCCGGGCAGTGACGTTTGGCAACGATCCGGCAAGGCGGCAGGTGCACTCGCGCAGGGCCTCGGGCGTTGCAACATCGGTGCTGGCCGTCGGCACCTTCTCAAGGGAGCTGCAGTGAAACTCGAAAACAAGCGTTCTTCCGTCTTCAAATGGATGGCCCTTGGCGCGATGGCGGCCAGTGCGCTGCTCGCCGCGGGCGCGGCCAGCGCGCGCGGAAGCTGGTCGGTACAGATCGGGGCGGGCGGCTATCCGGCGCCGTACTACGCGCCTCCGCCGCCTGCCTACTATCCGGCGCCGATCTACTACGCGCCGGCCCCGCCGGTCTATTACCGTCCGCCGCCGCCCGTGTATTACCGTCCCGCACCCGTCTATGCGCCGCCGCCCGGACGGATCTACTACGGGCCGGGCTACCCGTATCGCCCGCCGAACGGCGACGAATGGGACAACGACCGGGAATACGAAGACCGGGACTGACGGCCCGCCAAGACCCCGCTCAGCGCGGCTTGGACAGGATGGCGGACAGTTCGCCCATGTCGATGGGCTTCTGAAGATGGTGGTCGAACAGGTTCTGCGCTGCGGCGCCGCCGGCCGCTTCTTCCTCCGAAAAGCCCGAAATGGCGACCAGCAGCCGGGGGCCGCGGTCCGCGGCGGCCGAACGCAGCCGCCGCGCCACCTCGG
>NZ_JBFTPJ010000142.1:0-9625 GCF_056398445.1 Variovorax sp. 01T439_2 | reverse complement strand
GTGCTGTTTGCGCTCGCGCGTGCGCTTGCCGAGGCCTGGCCCGGCGACGTCGACCGCGAGGCGCTGATCGCCTGCGCGTTCAACACCCGCCATCCCGACGAGACGCTGCGCGCGCGCCTGCGGGTCGAGATCGGGCGCCTGCGTGCGCTGGTCGCGGCCGAGGCCGGCATCGAGGCCACGGCACGCGGCTTTGCGCTCAGGCCGCGCGATGCGCGCGAGGTGGTCGTGCTCGCGCCGCCCATCGACGGCGAGCAGGCCTCGCTGGTGGCGCTGCTGTCGGACGGCGCGGCGTGGTCGACCTCGGCGCTGGCACTGGCGCTGGACGCGAGCCAGCGCACGGTGCAGCGCGCGCTGGCCGAACTCGAGGCCGAGGGGCGGGTGCGCGCCATCGGCCGGGCGCGGGCGCAGCGCTGGCTGGCACCGCCGCTGGCGGGATTCACGACGATCTTGTTACTCCCCGCCGCGCTGCCGATTGAATAGAGTTGTCTCCAAGGCGCCGAACCCGGAGCCCGCCAACAAGGAGCCAGCGATGAACAGCAGCAAAGCGAGCAAGAAAGACAAGACGGAAGCCGCGCCGCGCACGGCCGAGATCGTGCGCGAGTACGGCCCCTTCGCCGGCGCCGCCAGCGTGGCCGGCGTGACCCACGACGGCGAGCGCGTCTGGGCGGCCACCGGCGCGCAGCTGGTGGCCTTCGATCCCGCGAGCGGCGAGACCACGCGCACCCTGGACTGCGCCTGCGATGCCGGCACCGCCTTCGACGGCACCTACTTCTATCAAATTGCCGAGGCGCGCATCGACAAGATCGATCCGGCCAGCGGCAAGGTGCTGGCGTCGATCCCCACGCCCGGCCACGGCGGCGACTCGGGCCTGACATGGGCCGAGGGCAGCCTCTGGATCGGGCAGTACCGCGACCGCAAGATCCTCCAGATCGACCCGGTCAGCGGCGCGGTGCTGCGCACCATCGAGTCCAACCGCTTCGTCACCGGCGTGACCTGGGTCGACGGCGAGCTGTGGCACGCCACCTGGGAAGGCGTCCGACGGCGCCGACCTCTTCTATTGCGGTGGCGGCGGCAGCGGCAAGGTCCGCGCCGTGCGGCGCCCGAAAGCCGCCCGGGCCTGAGCGGCCCACCGCGACAACCCCCTTTCGGCTTTGCTGCCGAAGACGAGCGCGCCGGCCACCAGGCGGGTGGAGCCGCGCATGGACCCAACCCACATCGGCTCACCGAGCCCAAGGAGAAACGCATGAACACCGCCATTGCCGAAAAGAGCACCGTGACAAACCACCCCGTCGTCTCGAAGGACCGGTGGCTGGCCCGGCGCAAGGCGCTGCTGGCGCGCGAAAAGGAACTCACGCACCTGCGCGACCAGGTCGCCCGCGAGCGCCGCGCGCTGCCGTGGACCCGCGTCGAGAAGAACTACGTCTTCGACACGCCCGAGGGCCCGCGCGCGTTGGCCGACCTGTTCGAAGGCCGCCGCCAATTGCTRGTGCAGCACTTCATGCTCGGCCCCGATTGGGAGCAGGGCTGCCCGAGCTGTTCCTACATGTCCGACCACCTCGGCGGAATGAAGGTGCACCTGGAGAACCGCGACGTCACGCTGCTGGTCGTCTCGCGTGCACCGCTGGACCAGATCGAGCGCTTCCGCCGGCGCATGGGCTGGGAGTTCAGGTGGGTCTCCGCGCACAGCAACGACTTCAACTACGACTTCAACGTGAGCTTCACGCCGCAGCAGTGGGCCGAGGGCCAGGGCGAGGTCTACTACAACTACGGCGTGCGGCCCTTCCCGGCGCAGGAGGCGCCCGGCATCAGCGTGTTCTACAAGGGCGATGCGGGCGAGGTGTTCCACACCTACTCGACCTACGAGCGCGGCGTCGAAGCAATGATGGGCACCTACAGCCTGCTCGACCTCACGCCCAAGGGCCGCGACGAGCCCAACCCCGTCTACGCGATGGACTGGGTGCGCCACCACGACCGCTACGAACCGGCACCGGCCGCAAAGCCGGCGGCCGCGGCGGGTTCGTGCTGCCACGCGCCCGGCTGAACCGCGCTGAATCGGCAGGCACACCATCATGGCAAGCCTCTGGCCGTGGCTCGCAGTCGCGGGCGTCGGTGCCCTGCACGGGCTGAATCCCGCCAGCGGCTGGATGTGGGCGGCTGCCTGGGGCCTGCGTTCGCGCGACCGCGGGCAGGCGCTGCGGGCGCTGCTGCCGATCGCGATCGGCCATGCCGCCTCGGTGGCGCTGGTGGCCGGCGCGGTGGCCTTCGGCCTGTCGCTCGACCGCGCGCTGCTGCAGGTGCTGGCGGGCGTGCTGGTGATCGTCTTCGCGGGGCTTCACCTGTGGGGCCGCACGCCCAGCGCGGCGCGCGCACCGGCCGGGCATGCGGGGATGGCGCTCTGGTCCTTCATGGTGTCCACCGCCCACGGCGCCGGCCTGATGCTGGTGCCGGCGCTGATCCCGCTGTGCATGGGCGATGGAGCAGCGACGGCGTTCAGCGCGTCGGACTCGCTCTTGCTGGTGCTCGCGGCGGTCGGCGTTCATACCGCGGCCATGCTCGCAGTCACCGGTGCGATCGCTTGGGGCGCCTGCCACGGCTTCGATGCCGGCGGCCGCTGGCTCCGAAGACTCAAACAGAAACCATCAGCTGCAGCCGCGCATCGGCCGTGACGTAGCGGATGTGGCGGTAGTCGCGGATCAGGCTGATGCGGCCGCCGCGCCACTCGAGCCACATGATGTAGCCGGGCTCCGGATCGCCGCGCCGGTCGAACACCGCGATCACCTCGCGGCCCTCGAGCCATGCCGGGGCAAGCCACACGCCATCGATCTTTGCGTAGAGCGTGAAGAACATGCCGACGTCGGCGCGGCCGGCGCGCACCGGATGCGCCGACTGGACCAGCCGCACGTCGTCGGCCAGCAGCGCGCGCAGGCCGTCCCAGTCGCGCTGGTTGAAGAGCGCGACATAGCGCGCGAGCGCGGCGGACGGCGGCGGCGGTGGTGCGGGCGGGCCCGGCGGCTGTGCGTTGATCTCCCGCAGGCGCGCACGCCYGCGCGCGAGGTGGCCCTTCACGGCGTCGACCGTGAGGTCGAGCACCGCGGCGATCTCCGCCAGCGATTCGCCGAGCACGTCCTTCAGGATCACGACGCTGCGCTGGTGGATCGGGAGTTCCGCGAAGCGCGACACCGCGGTCTTGACAGCTTCCTGGCGCATCAGCGTCTCCATCGGGTCGGGGTTGGCCGTGTCGGCCAGGTCGTTGGCGGCGTCGATCGGCTCGGCCATGCGGATCGTCCGGCCGCGCAGCAGATCGAGCGCGCGGTTGTGGGCGATGCGGAACAGCCAGGGCCGAAGCGGCGTCGCCTCGTCCATGGCGTGCACGGCCGCGAAGGCGCGCTCGAAGGTGTCCTGCACCACGTCCTCGCCTTCGATGACCGAGCCCATCAGGCGCGCGCAGTAGCGGTGCAGTTCGGGCCGCAGCGCCTCGGCGAGCGCCGCCAGCTGCGCCTGCTTGCCGCTGCGGTTCGGCGAAGGCGCCTGTGCTGCACTCACGCGGCCGCCTCCTCGAGCACCGTGATGCCCGAGTCGCCGCCGAAGCCGAAGGCGAAGCCCTTGGCATAGGCCGGGTCCTCCAGCATCGAAACCACCTTGTCGCCGAAGGCGCGCGGCGGCATCGGCGTACCGAAGCGCGCGAGGAACTCGCCGGGCGCCACGCCCATGGCGCGCGCATAGGCGGCGGCCCCCGCGTCGCCCACGCCGGTGCCGCCGATCATCTGCATCGGCACGATCGCCTGGAAGCGGATGCCGAGCTTCTGCTGCTCCGAAATGCCGTTGGCGTACTTGGCCATGAACCAGAGCATGCGCTTGGCGCCGGCATAGCCGCCCGACAGCGGCGAGCCGTTGCGCGCCGCGCCGCTCGATCCCACCAGCACGCGGGCGCCGGGCGCGAGCGGCAGCCTGAGCGCCGCCTGCAGCCAGTAGAGCCCGGCCTTGACGTCGGTCTCCCAGGCCGCGCTGAAGTCGGCCCAGCTCAGCTGGTCCAGCCGGCCCATGCGCGGCGGCGTGCCGGCGTTCAGCACGAGGATGTCGGGGCGGACCTCGGCCAGGATGCGGTGGGCTGCGGCCTCGTCGGTCACGTCCGCAGCGACGGTGGCCACGCCCAGCCGCGCGCGCACGGCCTCGAGCGCGCCGGCGTCGCGCGCGACCACCGTCACCCTGGCGCCCTCCGTGGCCAGCGCTTCGACCAGTCCCAGCCCCAGGCCGCGGCTTCCGCCGGTGACGACGATGTTCTTGTCCTTGATGATGCTCATGATGACCTGGCTCCGTTGTGTGGTGTGGATGGAACCAGGACGATCCAGGCCTGCAAAAGGAGTCATGCAGCGGGTCCGCGGAAACGTGAGCGCGATGGCCACGGCGCGGGCCAATGCGAACTGAATCGGCCGCTGTCAGGAATGCGCCGGCTCTATCTTCAGCTTGAAGCCCAGCGCGTTGATGACCTTGAACAGGGTATCGCTGCTGGGTGCCCTTTCTCCCGAGAGGCTCTTGTACAGGCTCTCGCGGGAGAGGCCCGTGTCCTTGGCGAGCTGGGCCATGCCTCGTGCGCGCGCAATGGCACCCAGCGCCCCGGCAAATTCGGCGGGGTCGTTGTCATCCATCACCTGGCGCAGGTACTCCACCATGTCTTCCTCGCTGGCAAGGTAGTTGGCGATATCAAATGGACGGGTCTTGATCTTGCTCATTTCGCAACTCCAGAGCCAACTTCTTGGCTCGTTCAATGTCGCGCTGCTGGGTCGACTTGTCTCCGCCACCCAGCATGACGATGATGGCCCCATTCTGCTCAATGAAATACATGCGCCAGCCGGGGCCAAAGAACTCGCGCATCTCGGAAACACCGTCACCGACAGGCGCTACGTCGCCGAGACTTCCGCGGCGCGCTTTATCGAGCCGACGGGCCAGACGGATGCGCGTCATGCCGTCCTTCAGCCCCTCGAGCCAGGCGGAGAACTCATCGGTTTCAATGACCGTGAACATGAACGGATTGTAGCCTACAGGATACAATCCAGCAAGCACTGTAGCTGCGCCGCTTCTTGGAGGCGGCGGTGCCGCTGATCGACGCCCGAGAAATCAGCCCGCCGGCTGCAGCCGCGGCTCCTTGCCGGCGGCACCGGTCCGCGGGAACGTGAGCGCGATGGCCACGGCGCCGAGACCCACGGCCATCGAGCCGATGTACATCCAGGCATAGCTGCCGAAGCGGTCGAACAGCCAGCCGCCGAGCACCGGGCCGAGCGCCATGCCCAGGCTGGACAGCATCGACGCCGCGCCCAGCACCGTGCCGAGGATGCGGGGACCGAAGTAGTCCCGCGCCAGCACCGCATAGAGCGGCATCACGCCGCCATAGGCCAGGCCGAAGACGATGGCCACGGCATAGAAGCCGCCGAGACGGTTCACCAGCAGGTAGCTCGCGGCGGCAAAGGCCTGGATCAGCAGGCCGGCCACGAGCACCCGCTTGGCGCCCAGCCGGTCCGCCAGCACGCCGAAGAGCAGCCGCCCGCCGAGGCCCGCCGCGCCTTCCATGCTGTAGATGGTGACGGCCGCGAAGGTCGGCAGGCCGCAGCCGATGGCATAGCTGACCGTGTGGAAGATCGGCCCGGAGTGCGCCGCGCAGCAGGCGAAGAACGTGATGCCAAGCACCAGGAAGGCGCGCGAGCGCAGCGCCTGTCCGATCTTCATTTCCGGCGCGGGGGCTGCGCCTCCGGGGGCGGCGTGGGCGGTGCGCGGCGCCGCGCGAATGAGCCAGACCGCGGGCAGCAGCACGATCCATGCGCCGATGCCGATGATCAGCTGGGCGGTGCGCCAGTCGTAGTGCGTGACCAGCCACGCGGCCAGCGGCGAGATGGTCATGGGCGCCACGCCCATGCCCGCCGACACCAGCGAGACGGCCAGGCTGCGGTGCCTGTCGAACCACGACGCGGCGGTGGCAATCACCGGTGCGAAGAAGCTGCCGGCCGCAAGGCCCATCATCACGCCGTAGAAAAGCTGGAATTCGAGCAGGGTCGATGCGCGGCTGGCCAGCACCGTCGAGAGCCCGAGCAGCACCGTGCCCGCGAGCACCACCACGCGCGGGCCGTAGCGGTCGCTCAAGGCGCCCCAGCCGAAGCCGGCCACGCCCATGCTCAGRAAGGCCAGCGTCATGGCACTGGAAATGCCCGCGCGCGACCAGCCGGTGGCCGCGCTCATGGGCTCCAGGAAAACGGCCAGCGAAAACAGCACGCCGATGGCCACGCAGGTCATCAGCGCGCCGGCGGCCACGAGGGACCAGTTGGAGTCGAGCGCGTCGGCCGGACGCGCGGAGGCAGCAGTGTTCATTGTCTTGTTCCAGTGGAAGGTCGAAAATAGTGAACTGATTGGTTGACTATAAAGGAATTCACCTCTTCGGGCGCGCTTTTCAGCGCAGAGGTCCAACCAGGACGTTCAAGACTTCGCAAAGGAGCCAAACAGGCGCCGGCGCTGGCGCTGCGCGGCGGACACGGCGCACTTCGATGCCGCTGCGGCGGCTACTGCGCTTCGATGCCGAACTCCCGCATGCGCCGGGTGATCACGTCGAAGTCGCGCCGGTAGTTCGCATTGAACTGCTCGGGCGTGGTGTTGAGCATCTCGAGCCCGCGCTCCGCCATCCGCGCCTGGACCTCGGGCATGGCGGCGGCGTTGCGCAGCGCCACCGTCAGCCGTTCGACCACCGCGGGCGGCGTCCTGGCAGGCGCGACGAACGCGATCCATACCGCCGCCTCGAACAGCGGATCGTCGAAGCCCAGCTCGCGCATCGTGGGCACCTGCGGCAGCACGGCCGAGCGCTCGCGCCCCATGATCGCGAGCGGAACGACCTTGCCCGCCTGCACATGCTGGCGCGCCAGGCCCGCCGACGTGAGGCCGACGCTCACGGTGTTGCTCAGCAGGTCGGCCATCACGGGCGCCTCGCCGCGCTGCGGCACGTGCACCATGTGCGCATCGAGCTTGCGGTTGAGCGCCTCGCCCGCCAGGTGGCCGAGGCCGCCCGGTCCCCAGGTGCCATAGCTGAGCTGCTGGCCCGGCCGCGCCGCGAGCTTGCGGAAGCCTTCCATGTCCTTCACGCCGAGCTCGAGGTTGGCCGACAGGATGGCCGGGCTGCGCACGACCTGCGTCAGGAAGACGAAGTCGCGCTGCGGGTCGTAGGGCAGCGTCTTGTAGAGCGCGACGTTGTTGATGAGCGAATCGCCGAGCGTGACCGCGATCGTGTAGCCGTCGGGCGCGGCCCGCGCCACTTCGCCCAGGCCCACCGCGCCGTTGGCGCCGGCGCGGTTGTCGACCACGAAGGGCTGGCCCAGTGCCTTCGCGGCATGCTCGCCGATCAGGCGCGCGACGAAGTCGTTGGCGCCACCGGCCTGGGCCGTGACGACGACACGGATCGGCTTGCCCGGGAAGTTGCCTTGCGCGAAACCCGCGAGCGGCAGTGCGGCGAGCATGGTGAGGCCAAGGGTGAGAAAGTGGCGGCGCATCGGGGTCTCCTGGAGTTGTTCTGGATGTGGGGCGGCGCGGCGCGTCAGCCGGCCTGCGAGGCGCGCTGCTCGCGCTCGACCTCTTCCTGCAGCAGCCGCCGGTACTGGACCAGCGCGGCGTCCATCGCGAGCGGCAGCATGCGCGCTTCGGGATCGATGTTCAGGTACTGCGCGGTGATCATTTCGCGGTCTTCCTCGAACGCGGTGACCAAGCCGCGGTAGATGGTCTCGGTGACCGCGGGGTCCGCGATGCTGCTTCGGTGCGACTGCTGGAAGAAGTAGTGCGTGGTCGTTGYGGTCTCGGGCGTGAGCGCCTGGCAACTGTGCAGCTGCACGCCGCCGCGCTGCTCGTCTTCGGCCTGCCCCACCGGCGCGCCGCCCGACTTCATCAGCAAGGTGCCGGGCAGGAGGAAGTCGTAGATGAAGTAGCGGTCGACGTTGCTCTCGAAACTCTGGAACGACTTCCAGAACGCAGAAGGAGGCACGTCGGGCACGTGCCGCGTCACGCGGATGCCGCGCGGCACCTTCTCGATCCTGGGCACGGCCTGCGCGATGGCGGTCGATCCGCCCAGCGTGCCTTCATGCACATAGCTCAGGTGCGAGAAGTCCAGCAGGTTGTCGCAGACCAGCAGGTAGGGCGTGTCGTAGTGGACATAGCCGGGCCTGTAGCGCCAGTCGGGGTGGTCGCACGAGAAGTTGTCCGGCAGCAGCGCGCGATCCGCGAGCGACGGATCACCCATCCACACGAAGATCCACTTGTTGTGCGAGACCACCGGGTAGGTCCGCACGCGCGCCTTCACGGGAATGCTGGCCAGCCCCGGTGCCTCCACGCAAACGCCGTCGGCGGCGAACTTGAGGCCGTGGTAGCCGCAGCGGACGCAGTCGCCTTCCCTGCGTCCGCGCGACAGCGGCGCATGCCGGTGGCAGCAGCGGTCCTGCATCGCGGCCAGTTCGCCGCCCTCGGTTCTATAGACCAGGATCGGCTCGTCGAGCACCGTGCGCGTGAACAGCGCCTCCGCGGAAATTTCGTGATCCCACGCAATGACGTACCAGCAGTTTCGAACCCACATGCCTGTCTCCCAGAGTCCAGGCAATGTAGGAATTCGCGCGGCTTTCGTCTGTCCCTGCAGAAGGGTACAAAAGGCTCCGGGTCGGCCCTAATGGATGAAGCGCAGGAGCTGCTGGCGTCCGTGGATCGCGAGCTTCAGGTAGGCGCGCTTGCGCAGCGTCGCCACGCTCGACGCGGCAATGCCCAGGTCGGCGGCGATGCCGTCGGCGCCGATCCCGCAGGCGATGCGCGCGCAGACCTCGCGCTCGCGCGGCGACAGTTGCGGTGCCGTGCGCTGCAGCGTGCGCTCGATGCCCGCCACGCGCAGCGGCGTGTCGGGCGATGCGAGCTGCGCGAACAGCGCATTGCGGTGCGCGCGCTTCAGCAGGGGCGCAAGGCCGAGCAGTTGCGCGACATCCGCTTGCGCGAACTGGCCGTTCTGCCGGTTGCGGTACAGGTTGATCGCAAAGATCGTGCGCGGCACGGGCGAGTAGAGAAAGCTCAACCGCCCCGTCAATTGCCGGCCGACGAAGATCTGCTCGCGCCACGCCGGGTCGGGGATGTCCGCCGCGTCGTACAGCAAGGCGGTCACGGGTGCGTGGGCCGGCGCCTCCCCGCCCATGCGCGCGGCCAGGCGGGTCATGTCGTCCGCCAGCCGGAACCGCTTCTTGTAGAGGGAGAAGCACTCGCCCGTGATGTTGTCGCGCCGGCCGGCCGAATGCCCTTCGACCTGCGACGGAACACCGTCGATGTACTCCACGAGCGAGATGTATTCGACCGGCACCACGTGGTTGATGAAGTCGAGCATGTGGAGCGCGGGCGCCTGCTCGCTGCCCGCGTCGAGCAGGTGCGCGACGGCGCCTGCGTCCAGCAGCTGGCCCGCAGGTGGCGTGTCGAGAAACCAGGTGGAAGGCATGGCAGCCCAATATAGGCAAGCCGCGCCCGATTCAACAGGGTGGAAGCCCGCGGGCCGCGCGCCGGCCGGTCAGCGAATGCGCAGCGCGTGGTCGAGCGAGAGGCGGCCCGCGCCGCGGCCCGCCAGGTACAGCAGCAG
>NZ_JBFTPJ010000141.1:0-8601 GCF_056398445.1 Variovorax sp. 01T439_2 | reverse complement strand
CGGCCACGCGGTCCTGACGGCAGGGTCGCTCTTTTGCTGTCAGCCAAAAGCACTCAGCAACGCGTTCGTCGCAACTTCGCGACAAATCAGGCTCAAAAGTAACCATCTGTATGGTTAAATCGCCCGAACTATCGCGAAAGAGGACGAGGGATCTCCATGAAGCTGCTGCTGAGCATCGTGTGCGCCGTTGTTGCGTTGGCAGGGTGCGTCAGCACGCCGCCCACACCGACGCAACCCGGCACCGGAACCGGGCTGTCGTACGTGCCCATGGTCGCCATGGAAGGCGTGGACCGGGCCCGCTACGACAGCGACGTGGCCGATTGCCGCACGGCGGCAATGCGGATCACCGCGCGCAGCGAGACCGGCGACGCCATGTGGCTCGCACTGGGCCTGGGCCTGATCACGGTGCACGGGCAGGGCATCGTGGCCGCGGCCTCGTACACCGGCATTTCGGCCGCGGTGATCGACATGTCCTACCGGCCCAGCGCGGAGCTGATCGCCGAGCACCAGCAGATCGCCGTGGTGCACTGCATGGCCAAGCGTGGCTATCGCAATCTCGACCCGAACGTGCGCGACACCTTCTACGGCCATGCCTTCAATCCGGAAGTGGTGATGGCGCCGCGCCGGACCGGCGTCGACACCTACAACGCCGAAGTGCTTGCCAAGGCCGGGCAGTGCAGCATCCAGCCGCGCGCCGAGCTCACGGCCAAGGGCCCGGGCTACGAGTCGTACAGCGTGCCGTGCTCGAACGGCACGGCCTGGGCCGTGCGCTGCGAATTCGGCAAGTGCCGCGTGCTGGGCCAGTCGGCCGTCCGGCGCTCCTCCTGACGGCGCGGGCGCCGCTCGTCACTTGATGAGCATGCCCTTGAGGGCGGGGTCGGCGGGCGGTGCCTTGAGCTTCATCTGCCGCAGGATCTTCATCAGGAGCCGCGCGATCATCAGGTTGCGGTGCCGCTTGTTGTTGGCCGGTATCACRTACCAGGGCGCGTGCTCGGTCGAGGTGGCACGCAGCGCCTTGTCATAGGCCTGCTGGTAGGCGCTCCACTTGGTGCGCACCTCGAGGTCGCCCACATTGAACTTCCACTGCTTGCCGGGCGTGTCGATGCGCGCCTGCAGGCGTTCGCGCTGCGTGTCCTTGTCGATGTGCAGCATGCACTTGACGATCACCGTGCCGGTCTCGACGAGCAGGCGCTCGAAATCGTTGATCTGCGCATAGCGCCGCTGGGTCTCGGCCTTGTCGATCCAGCCTTCGACCACGGGCACCAATACGTCTTCATAGTGGCTGCGGTTCCATACCGCGATCTCGCCGCTGCGCGGCACCACCGCATGGCAGCGCCAGAGATAGTCGTGCGCGCGCTCGTCGTCGCTGGGCGCCTTGAAGGCGGTGACGCGCACGCCCAGCGGCGAAGTGCGCGAGAAGACCCAGCGGACGGTGCCGTCCTTGCCGCTGGTGTCCATGCCCTGCAGCACCAGCAGGACCTTGCGGCGGCCCTCGGCGTGCAGCAGGTTCTGCATTTCGTCGAGCTCGATGGCCAGGGCGTCGATCTCGGCGAGCTGGTCGGCTTCGTTGCCGTCCAGGAACGGAGATTCGCCGGGGTCCACCTGCGAAAGTTTGAACTTGCTGTCGACGCGGTACTTCTTGAAGCTGGCCATGAATCCGGACTCCGTGCAAAAGCACGCAGCGTACGCGATCAGCGCCGGGTCAGCGTTCGCTCTCGTCCGGGTCGATGGAAGCGCTCCAGCGGCTGTCCCATTCGGCATGCCGCGCGGCGCCGTCGAGCTCGCGCCGGTYGCGCTTGGTGGGCCGGCCCTGCTCGATGGCCAGCGCCGGTTCGCTGCCCATGCGGCGCTGCTCGCGGATGGCCGCCTGCGCCGCAATGCTCTCGGGCGTTTCTTCGTAGAGCTGCTGCGCCACCGGCGCGGGCCCGCGCTGGCCGCTCAGGCCGCGCACCGTGACGGTTCGCGTCACGGCGCCCAGGCGGATGGCCACCGTGTCGCCGGGCTTGACCTCGCGCGAGGCCTTGGCGATGTCGCCGTTGACCTGCACCCGGTTCTTGCCGATTTCGTCCGCGGCCAGCGAGCGCGTCTTGAAGAAGCGGGCGGCCCAGAGCCATTTGTCGATGCGCAGGCGATCCATAGGTTCAGGCATTGTGGTGGAAGAGAGGCAGCCGCACGACAGCATCGAGGCCGATCACCTGTGCGGAATTTTCCTGCGCGTTGCGGTTGTCGAGGCTGATGCGCCCGCCGAGCGCGAGCACGATCTCGCGGCAGATGGCCAGGCCCAGCCCCGAGCCGCTGGCGGTGTCGCCGGCGGAAAACGGCGCGAACAGGCGCTGGCGCAGTTCGGCCGCAATGCCGGGCCCCTGGTCGCGCACCGTCAGCACGGCTTCCGGGCCGTCCGAGCGCACCATCACCGAAAGGGCGCCGCCGCGCGGGCTCTGCTTGATGGCGTTGTGCAGCAGGTTGCGCGTGAGCTCCTGCAGCATCCATTGGTGCGCGCGCACCGTCACGGGCCCGTCGATGGCCAGTTCGAAGTCCAGCGCCTTGTCGGCGATCAGCGGCGACAGGTCGAGCGCAATCTGGCGCACCACCTCGCCAAGCTCCAGCGGCATCGATTCCGGCCGCTGGCGCAGCTGCTCGACCTTGGCGAGCGACAGCATCTGGTTGGCGAGCGTGGTGGCGCGCTCCACGGTCTGGCTGATCTCGCCCAGCGCCTGCTCGGGCGGCACGTCGCCGCGCCGCGCCGATTGCACCTGCGCCTTGAGCACCGCGAGCGGCGTGCGCAGCTGATGGGCACTGTCGCGCACGAAGCGCTTCTGGTGGTCGAGCAGTCGCTGCAGCCGGCCCATGACCTCGGTGGTGGCATCGACCAGCGGGCGCAGTTCGCGCGGCGCGTCGGGCGCGTCGATCGGGGAAAAGTCGTCGGCCGCGCGCTTCTCGATGGCTTCGCCGAGCTCGCGCACCGGCCGCGTGGCGCGCTGCACCACCAGCACGGTCACCAGCGCGATCACGCCCATCAGCAGCAGCTGGCGCCACAGCATGTCGACCAGCAGCTTGCGCACCAGCGTTTCGCGCAGCTCCAGGGTTTCGGCCACCTGCACCACGGCCATGCCGCGGCCGCGGCCGCTGGCCACGGGCTGCAGCAACACCGCCATGCGCACCGGCTGCTCGCGAAAGCGCGCGTCGTAGAAGTCGACCAGTGCCGCATAGGCCCCGCGGTCGGGGATGCGGCCGCGCCAGAACGGCAACTCGGCAAAGCCCGAGACCATCTCGCCGTCGAGCGCGGAGACGCGGTAGAAAAGGCGGCTGCGGTTGTCGGCCTCGAAGGCCTCGAGCGCCGAATAGGGCACGATGGCGCGCAGCCGCGCGTTCTCGTCGTAGCCTTCCACGTCGAGCTGCTCGCCGATGGTCTTGGCCGACGCGAGCAGCGTGCGGTCGTAGGCCGTGGTGGCAGCGGCCAGGCTCTGGCGGTACAGGCTCACGCTGTTGATCACGATGAACAGCGCCACCGGCGCGAGAATGCCCAGCAGCAGCCTCGCGCGCAGCGACAAGGCCCTCTTCATGGCTCGGCGCGCAGCAGGTAGCCCAGTCCGCGCAGCGTCATCAGCGCCGCGCCGGTGCCCGCGAGCTTCTTGCGCAGGCGATACACCACCACCTCGATGGCCTCGTACTGCACGTCGGTCTCACCCGGGAACACGAGTTCGAAGAGCCGCTCCTTGCTCACCGCGTGGCCGGGCYTCATCATCAGCGCCTTGAGCAGCGCCAGCTCGCGCGGCGTGAGCTCCAGGATGCCGGCGCGGTGGTAGATGGCGCCGCTTTCGGGGTCGAAGCGCAGCCCGCCCACCTCCTGCGGGTTCAGGACCGCGTCGGCACCGGCGTTCTGGTGGCGCCGGCGCAGTGCGCGGATGCGTGCTTCCAGTTCGTCGAGATCGAAGGGCTTGGGCAGGTAGTCGTCGGCGCCGGCGTTCAGGCCCATGATGCGGTCGCCGACCGTGCCGCGGGCCGTGAGCAGCAGCACCGGCGTGCGCAGCCCCGCGGCGCGCGCCTGGGCCAGCACCTGCAGGCCGTCGAGGTTGGGCAGGCTCAGGTCGAGCGCCACCACGTCGGGCTCCAGGGCGCGCCATTGCTCGACGGCCAGGGCGCCGTCGCCGCAGATGCGCACGTCGATCCTGCTGCGGGCGAGGGCGCGCTGCAGGGTGACCTGCATCGAGGGATCGTCTTCGACCAGCAGCAGCTTCATGGGGTGTGGTGGGGGAATGGTACTTCGGTGTTTTCCCCAGTCCGGTGGACAGCCAACTGACAGCAGGGCGGCGCATGATAGCGGCTCAGGTCCAAGTCAGGTTTTCTTTAGTTCTCAGGAGACAACGATGCGTCGCGACACCTTTTTGAAGTCATTGGCCGCGCTGGCCGCCGCCGGAGCCCTGCCGTTGTCGGCACGCGCCGCAGCCAACGTCAAGATGATGATTCCAGCCAACCCGGGCGGCGGCTGGGATACCACGGGCCGCGCGCTGGGCAAGGCAATGACCGAATCCAAGCAGGCCGACACGGTCACCTACGACAACAAGGGCGGCGCCGCCGGCGCGCTGGGCCTGGCCCAGTTCGTGAACGGCTCCAAGGGCGATCCGAACGCGCTCATGGTCATGGGCTCCGTCATGCTCGGCGGCATCATCACCGGCAAGCCGCCGGTCAACCTCTCGCAGGCCACGCCAATTGCGCGCCTGACCACCGAATACAACGTGTTCGTGCTGCCGGCCAATTCGCCCTTCAAGACCATGAAGGACGTGGTCGAGCAGCTCAAGAAGGACCCGGGCAGCGTCAAGTGGGGCGGCGGTTCGCGCGGTTCCACCGAGCACATTGCCGCGGCCATGATCGCGCAGAAGGTCGGCGCCGATCCGTCCAAGATCAACTACGTGGCCTTCCGCGGCGGCGGCGAAGCCACGGCCGCCATCCTGGGTGGCAACGTCACCGTCGGCGGCAGCGGCTACAGCGAGTTCGCCGAGTACATCGCCGCCGGCAAGATGAAGCCCATTGCGGTCACCTCGGCCCAGCGCCTGCCGGGCATCAACGTGCCCACGCTCAAGGAGCAGGGCATCGACGTGGAGATCGGCAACTGGCGCGGCGTGTACGGCGCTCCCGGCATCAGTGCCGAGCAGCGCAAGGCGCTGACCGACATGGTGCTGGCCGCGCTCAAGAGCCCGTCGTGGGCCGAATCGCTCAAGAAGAACGACTGGACGCCGGCCGTGCTGTCGGGCGACGCCTTTGCCAAGTTCGTCGACGACGACTTCGCGAGCCTGCGCGCGATCATGGCCAAGTCCGGGATGATCTGATTTCGCTCGCCCCCAGTCTTCGCGCACTTCGTGTCGCTACGCCAACCCCCTACCGGGGGCAACACCAGAGGCCCGGCGGAGCCGGTTCCTCGGTGTTCCTGGCAGGGGATGGGGGCTCTTTCGAGTAGTGGGGGCTTTCAGCGAGTCCCCGTTCCTTTCCCTGACTGCGGGAGCAAAAAATGACAACTCCAGAATCCTCGGTCTCGCCGCAAGCTGCGGCCACGTGGCCGCAAACATTGGTCGGGGCCGGCGTGCTGCTGACCGGCTTGGCGCTGGCTTTCGGCGCCATCGGCATTTCTTCCGAGGCCGGCTACGGCGGCGTCGGGCCCAACTTCCTGCCCTGGCTGGTGTCGGGCGTGCTCACGCTGTGCGGCGCCTGGATTCTCTGGGAAGCGCGCACCGGCGGCTTTCGCGAGCTCGACGCACCCTCGGGCGCGGAGCATGCCTACTGGCCGGGCTTCGTCTGGGTGTCGGCCGGCCTGCTGCTCAACGCGGCGCTGATCACCATGCTGGGCTTCATCCTGAGCTGCACGCTGTGCTACGTGCTGGCGGTGCAGGGCCTGCGCCGCGCGAGCGGCCATCCCTCGGCCAACCAGCCGCGCACCTGGGCCATCGACCTTGTGACCGGCGCGCTCATCTCGGCGCCCGTGTTCTGGATGTTCACCAAGTTCCTGGCCATCAACCTGCCGGGCCTCACGACCACCGGCTGGATCTGACATGGACATTTTCAACGCACTCATGATGGGTTTCGCCGCGGCGATCACCCCCGTCAATCTTCTCTGGTGCCTGGTGGGCTGCGCCCTGGGCACGGCCGTCGGCGTGCTGCCGGGCATCGGCCCGGCCGTGGCGGTGGCCATGCTGCTGCCGATCACCGGCAAGGTCGACATCACGGCCTCGATGATCTTCTTCTCGGGCATCTACTACGGCGCCATGTACGGCGGCTCGACCACGTCCATCCTGCTCAACACGCCCGGCGAAACCGCCAGCATGGTGACGGCGATGGAAGGCAACAAGATGGCCAAGAGCGGCAGGGCGGGCGCAGCGCTGGCCACCGCCGCCATCGGCTCCTTCGTGGCCGGCACCATCGCCACCGTGATCGTCACGCTGTTCGCGCCGTTCGTGGCCGAGTTCGCCGTGAAGCTCGGGCCGCCCGAGTACTTCCTGCTGATGCTGCTGGCCTTCACCACCGTGAGCGCGGTGMTCGGCAAGAGCACGCTGCGCGGCATGACGGCGCTGTTCATCGGCCTGGCGGCCGGCTGCGTCGGCCTCGACCAGATCTCGGGCCAGGGCCGCTACACCGGCGGCATTCCCGAACTGCTCGACGGCATCGAGATTGTGCTGGTGGCCGTGGGCCTGTTCGCGGTGGCCGAAGTGCTGTACGCCGTGCTCTACGAGGGCAAGGTGGTCGAGGCCCAGAACAAGCTGACCCGCGTGCACATGAGCAAGCGCGACTGGAAGCGCTCGATTCCGGCATGGCTGCGCGGCACCGCCATCGGCACGCCGTTCGGCTGCATTCCCGCGGGCGGCACCGAGATTCCGACCTTCCTGAGCTATGCGACGGAAAAGAAGCTGGCCAAGGATGCCGACGCCAAGGCCGAGTTCGGCACCACCGGCGCCATCGAAGGCGTGGCCGGCCCCGAAGCCGCCAACAACGCCACGGTGACCGCGGCGCTGATCCCGCTGCTCACGCTCGGCATTCCCACGTCGAACACCACCGCCATCTTGCTGGGCGCGTTCCAGAACTACGGCATTCAGCCGGGGCCGCAGCTGTTCACCACCTCGGCCGCGCTGGTGTGGGCGCTGATCGCCTCGCTCTACATCGGCAACGTGATGCTGCTGGTGCTGAACCTGCCGATGGTGGGCCTGTGGGTCAAGCTGCTGAAGATTCCCAAGCCGCAGCTCTACGCCGGCATCCTGATCTTTGCGACGGTGGGTGCCTACGGCATGCGCCAGAGCGCATTCGACCTGTTCCTGCTCTACGGCATCGGCCTGCTCGGCGTGGCGATGCGGCGCTTCGACTTTCCGACCGCTCCCGTGGTGGTGGGCATGATCCTCGGGCCGCTGGCCGAAGCGCAGCTGCGCAATGCGATGTCCATCGGGGAGGGCAGTGCCGTGGTGTTCTTCCAGCGGCCGATGTCGATCACGCTGGTGGTTGTCATTGTGGCTGTGCTGGTGTTGCCGCGGGTTGCGAAGCGGATGAGTGAGCGCAAGTTGGCCAGGCTGGCGGCCTGAGGGTGCTGTTTTTTCCCAGGGCCGGGTCTCGCCCCGGCGGGCGACTTACTTTCTTTTGCTTCGCCAAAAGAAAGTAAGCAAAGAAAAGGCGACCCCACTGTCTGCGACCCTTCGCTGCGCTACGGGCAACCTGCGGTGCTCGCGTTTCGCGGGGTCCGCAGAACTCGCTTCGCTCGGACAGCTGCGGCCCTGATCCGCGAAACGCTGCGCTCCTCGGCGCATACAGAGGGGCTTGGGAACCACACRGGCCTTTGCTTCGCTCGGCCACCAAGCCACCGCGGCGCTGCGCGCCGCGGTGGTTGGAATTGGCTGTTGGTATTGGCTGTTGGATATTGGGGCCGAGCGAAGCGAAGGCCGCCCGCTCCCACCCCTTCTGTATGCGCCGAGGAGCGCAGATGGAGGCGGGATCAGGGCCGCACCTGTCCGAGCGCAACGCAGTGGAGCGAGTTCTGCGGACCCCCGCCGKAATCGAGCACCGCAGGTTGCCCGCAGCGAAGCGGAGGGACGCAGACAGTAGGGTCGCCTTTTCTTTGCYTACTTTYYTTTGGCGAAGCAAAAGAAAGTGAGTCGCCCGCCGGGGCGAGACCCGGCCCCGGAACCCAAAAAACTCAACGCAACATAGAAGACATCGCCGAACAGCAGTTCAGCATCCGCACAGCCGCTTCCACCGTCTCAGCAGAAAACCGCAACGTGACACCGTCGACGCGCTCGAACGACGGCCATTGGCAGAACAGATCCGCCATCATCGGCGACTGCGTGCGCAGTGTGACCACCTGCGGACCCTTGAACACCAGCGGCCTCGCATTACCGCGTGCAGCCAGCGCCTCGGCCACACCCGCCCGGATGGCGTCGCGCGACTGCTCGGGTGACAGCGACACCCCGCTGTTGAACCCCGTGGCACGCTTGGTCTGCACGAAGGTCGCGTGCGGAAAAAGCGCCCGGTTCTCGGCGATGAACACGTCGTCCCCGCTGGCCATCACCACCGGCACGCCATATTCGCCGGCCAGTGCGCCGTAGAGCCCGGCCTCGCCCAGTTCCTGCT